>CAJIYV010000148.1 GCA_905181745.1 uncultured Actinomycetes bacterium
GTAGCGCACATGCAACCGATCGAAGTACCGGGAGCAGTTCTTCTGAAAACCCTCGAAGGCCAAGATGTTGAGTCACTCTGGACGCTGGTTAACAACTGAGTTAGTCGCAGTTTTCAGACTGTCCTGCACCAGAGAGCTGCCGGACGTCCACGTTGCTCGGTCTGGCAACGGTGGGGGAGTGCCCCCAAACTCTGGACACAAAGGCTTAAAAGAGCACCATCCGCACAACTTCGATGGCGTTGGTGTGAATGACTGTCGCTCGGCACTCTTGGAGATGGCACTACGTAGAGCAAGAATTTTTCGCTCAGTACTCAACAGGTCACTTTCGGAAGGCTCGTATTTCAGCATTTGGCCATTGCCCAAATACATCAGCTGCAGCATGCGCGGCAACTCACCATTGATGCGCCACCAGGCCAAGCCGTAGAAGCGCATTTGGAACATCGCCTTATCGGCGAATCGAGGTGACGGTGACTTACCGCTTTTATAGTCCACGATCCGAATATCGCCCGACGGATTGCGGTCGACTCGGTCAATGAAACCCCTGATAGCGAAGCCATCCTCCAACTCAACACTCATGGCTAACTCCCGCGCATGTGGCTCCAGTCGATTGGGATCCTCCATCGCAAAATAGGTCTCCATGAGCGGCCTAATCGGCTCTAATGCCGCCTCGACGAGTTCCTGATTACCGGTGGACTGTGCGTGCTCGCGTACGAGAGCGGCCTCCTGAGGTTTAGCTTCACCCAATGATTCCAGTGCGTCTTTAAAAAGAGAAAGGGCGAGTTCATAGGTCCGTTGGCCCGCCGGGGCATCGAAAATCTTTTCCAAAACTGTGTGAACAAGAGTTCCACGAACCGCAGCGATTGACGGCTCCTCTGGCAATTGATCGATTGTTTTGAAGCGATAAAGCAATGGGCACTGTTGGAAGTCGGCACTGCGCGACGGTGAAAGCGAACTAGGGAACACTCGTTCAGCCTAGTTGCTTGGCCGGAACTGCCGATTACGTACACACCGACGAGGCACACTGCGACCACCACAGGCATGTACCCCGCAGATAAAGTCTTCACATGGCCAAACGCCCCGTTCATCCACCTGCTCCACGGCACCCGATCGACGTGGGAGCTCGACCCAGAGGCCCGCTTTGTGAGGGTGATCTTGTGCAGCTCATTGACGCGCGCTCGAATAAGAACACAATCACATTACGCACAGACGGGGTCTTCCACAGTCACCGTGGACAGTTGGCCCACAACGAGATGATTGGCAAACACGAAGGAATCATCATAAATAGCGATCGTGCCGTTCCATATCAAGTCTTGAGACCTGCTCTGGACGACTACGTGCTGTCAATGCCCAGAGGAGCCGCTGTTGTCTACCCCAAAGATGCCGCTCGAATAGTGGGCCTAGGCGACATCGGCGAGGGATCGCGCATTCTTGAGGCAGGGGTCGGATCGGGTGCCTTAACCTGTTCCCTGTTGCGCAGTGCGGGCACTAGCGGGTCGGTAGTGAGCATTGAGCGGCGCGAAGAGTTCGCCGAGATTGCGGTGGAGAATATCTGCCGGTGGTTTGGCGGTTTCCCGAATTCTTGGGACCTACAGATTGCGGATCTGCCCGAGTGGCAACCCACAGCGGGAGAATTTGATTCGGTAGTGCTTGACATGTTGGCACCGTGGGAATGTATGGACGTGGTCGAGCAGGCATTGCGCCCCGGTGGGGCTTTGGTTGTTTACGTAGCGACCACCACCCAATTGTCACGTGTGGTGGAAACGATTCGGGTGCGAAACAAGTGGACGGAACCACGTGCCGAGGAAAGCTTGTTACGGACCTGGCATCTTGATGGACTCTCGGTTCGACCAGATCACAAGATGAATGGCCACACCGGGTTTCTGGTTGCCGCAAGATTAATGAATGGCCCATCCCTTGATCGCAAACGCCGTCCAGCACCGGGCGCTTACGGTGAGGACTATCACGGTCCTAGGGGAGTAAGTGAACCGGAGTGAGACCGAACTACCTTTGCGAGCCTAAAGCGTGTTTTCGGGTTATGGTGTGTGGGGCAGTAACTAACGGGAAGTGGTGATCACATGGACAAAGACGCGGATCTGATGCGGGTAAATGGCGAGTTGGCGGCCGCGCGGGATCACAATGAACGATTAATCACCACCTTGCGTGACGCTCGCGAGCAAATCGTTTCCCTAAAAACCGAGGTGGACCGGCTCGCCCAGCCGCCCAGCGGATTTGCCACGATCTTGGTCGCCTATGAAGACGCCACCGCAGACATCATGGCTTCGGGGAAGAAGATGCGCGTGGGAGTCAGCCCCACCATTGAGATCAAGGATTTAGTTCTTGGGCGGGAGGTCCTGCTCAACGAGTCGATGAATATCGTGAGTATTCGTGAATACGACGAAACCGGTGAAATCGTTGTCCTCAAAGAGCGCATTAATAACGACCGGGCACTAGTGGTTGCCCATTCTGATGAAGAACGCGTGATCAGACTCGGCAAGCCACTGATCGATGAGAAACTCCGCGCCGGTGACACTCTCTTATGCGATATGCGTAATGGGGTAGCTGTGGAAAAGATCGCTCGTACCGAAGTTGAGGAGTTGGTACTCGAAGAGGTACCTGACATTCACTACGAGGACATTGGTGGTCTAGGCGAGCAGATCGAAGCGATCCGCGACGCAGTGGAGCTTCCATACCTGCATGCGGAATTGTTTCTCGAACACAAACTCAAGGCCCCAAAGGGGATCCTGCTGTACGGACCACCAGGGTGTGGAAAAACTCTCATCGCCAAGGCTGTTGCTAACTCATTGGCCCAAAAAGTTGCCGAGAAGACCGGGATCGATGAGGGAAGATCGTTCTTCCTCAACATCAAAGGCCCCGAATTATTGAACAAATATGTGGGTGAGACTGAGCGACACATCCGGTTGGTGTTTCAGCGGGCTCGAGAAAAGGCTTCAGAAGGAATGCCGGTAATTGTCTTTTTTGATGAGATGGACTCGCTCTTTCGCACACGCGGCACGGGGGTGAGTAGCGACGTTGAAAACACGATCGTTCCCCAACTACTGAGTGAAATTGACGGAGTTGAAAGTTTAGAAAATGTCATCGTGATCGGTGCAAGCAACCGGGAAGATATGATCGATCCTGCGATTCTGCGACCGGGTCGTCTCGACGTAAAAATCAAAATTCAGCGGCCAGATGCGCAAGCCGCGGCTGCAATCTTCTCCAAATACCTGACTTCCGATTTACCATTACATGAAGAGGACCTTGCCGAGCACGGCGGCGATCGGGAAGCAACGACAGTAGACATGATTTCGCGAGCAGTCGAACGCATGTACACCGACATGGACGAGAACCGTTTCCTTGAAGTGACTTATGCAAATGGTGACAAGGAGGTTTTGTATTTCAAAGACTTCAACTCAGGTGCCATGATTGAAAACATCGTGGCCAGGGCCAAGAAATCGGCGATTAAGGAATTCCTGACCGTGGGACAAAGAGGTATCCGGGTCCAGCATCTCCTTGATGCCTGTATTGATGAGTTCCGGGAAAATGAAGACCTTCCGAATACGACTAATCCCGATGACTGGGCCCGCATCTCTGGCAAGAAGGGTGAACGCATTGTCTTTATTCGTACCCTCATTGAAGGAAAGAAGGGTTCTGAGCCTGGTCGTTCAATCAGTACCGCGTCCAACACCGGCCAATATCTGTAGAAGTTGTTCCCTAACGGATCTTGATGACTAAGAGGTGGACATGAGCGTTAAGCGAGTAATGGGGATTGAGACCGAGTATGGGATCTCGGTGCCTGGCCACCCCACCATGAATGCAATGCTCACCAGCTCACAGATCGTGAACGCGTATGCACATCTAGTGGGGCTTGATCAAGGGCTGCACGCACGTTGGGACTACGAACGCGAGACGCCCTTGCGCGATGCGCGGGGATACGACCTCAGTCGTGCGGATGCAGATCCATCTGCGTTGACCGACGATCAAGAACTGGGACTCGAAAACATAATCCTCACTAATGGAGCACGCTTGTACGTGGATCATGCGCACCCTGAGTACTCGAGCCCAGAGGTAACCAATCCGCGGGATGCTGCTCTGTGGGACAAGGCGGGTGAGGTGATTATGCACCTGGCAGCGAGATCGGCCCCGAAGTTTGACGGTGCGCCGATAAAGCTGTACAAAAACAATGTAGACAATAAGGGCGCATCCTATGGCTGCCATGAGAATTATCTGATGGCGCGCCAAACTCCATTCGCGAATATTGTGGGATTGCTTACGCCGTTTTTTGTGACGCGACAAATATTTACCGGAGCTGGACGGATGGGGAAAGGGCAAGAAGGTGGGGTTAAGGAGTTTCAAATCTCACAACGTGCCGACTACTTTGAAACCGAGGTAGGACTCGAAACAACACTCAAGCGCCCAATTATTAATACGCGTGATGAGCCGCATGCCGATCCGGAAAAGTACCGACGCTTGCACGTGATAGTGGGCGATGCGAATATGTCCGAGACGGCGACGATGCTCAAAATGGGAACAACTTCCTTGATTCTCGCGCTCATTGAGTCAGGCTTCAATGAATTTGGGCGATTTGAACTTTCGGATCCGGTTGGGTCAATGAGCAAGGTCTCCTATGACCTGACCATGCAGCAGGTGCTTCCCATGGCCAGCGGAAAATCGATGCGCGCTATTGATATTCAGTACTTGTACCTAGACACTATCCGTGCACATCTGTTTGCGGGGACCGAGCCTGACGGGCAGACTGAAGAGATACTGCAACTTTGGCAGTCCACTTTGGACGCACTCGATGATCACACCGGGGAATATTCGCAGGCAGCTCAATACGTTGATTGGGTGTGCAAATATCACCTTATGCAGAACTACCGAGATCGGGATTCTCTGGATTGGGATTCACCTCGTTTAGGCTTGATCGATTTGCAATACAGCGACATTGATCCGGATCGAGGAATCGCTTTAAAACTAATGAGGAGAGGGTCGCTGCAGACCCTATTTACCCCAGAGCAGATCAACACCGCGGTGGAACATCCACCCATCGACACCCGGGCATATTTCCGCGGTGAGTGTGTTCGACGATATCCCCAGAATGTGGCAGCTGCCTCGTGGGACAGCGTGGTCTTTGACACGGGCGCAGACACCTTGATGCGGATACCAACCCTTGAGCCCTTGCGGGGCAATCGGGATTCGGTCAAGGGGCTACTTGACCAAAGCGAGACCGCGGCTGACCTGCTCAATTCATTGCACTCTCGCGACTAACAAGTAGGCTAATGACATGCCGACCCATGAAAATCAGCAGAGCAAACGTCCGCGTCGTGACGAAGACGTCGAAGCCCCAGTATCCGAGGCCACTGAGACGACGAGTAAGGCAGACCTTGACACCGAAGTTGACTCGCTCCTGGATGAAATCGATGAGATTCTAGAAGTCAATGCGGAAGACTTTGTCAAGTCATTTGTTCAAAAGGGTGGCCAGTGAACCCCGAGTCTTCGTTCTCCCACCACCTTGAGAACCAAGGAAAACTTCCCAGCGCCATTGCTTGCGCCCACGGTGAAGATCTGGTCGCCCCGCACGGAACCACAATTGTTGCCTTGCGCCATGCAAACGGCGTTGTGATGGCTGGTGACCGCAGGGCCACGATGGGTAACATTATTGCCCAGCGGGATATCCAAAAAGTCTTTCCAGCCGACCAATATTCACTCATTGGAATCGCGGGCTCCGCGGGAATTGCGATCGAGTTAGTGCGACTTTTTCAAGTCGAGCTTGAGCACTATGAAAAAATCGAAGGAACACCTCTTTCACTCAATGGAAAAGCGAATCGGCTATCCAGCATGTTGCGATCTAACCTCGGACTCGCCATGCAGGGGATGGCGGTAGTGCCGCTGTTCGCTGGATTTGATTCGACCGAGAAGACCGGTCGGATATTTTCTTATGACATTACCGGTGGACGATATGAGGAACATGATTTTTGCGCCGTGGGTTCGGGATCCCAGTTTGCGCGAGGGGCGCTAAAAAAGATAAATGCAGTCAACCAAAGCGAGGAAGACGCAATTGCGGCTGCAATCGAGGCGCTCTTTGATGCGGCCGATGACGACAGCGCAACCGGCGGGCCAGACATCAGTCGCGGTATCTTTCCAGTGATCTACACGGCTGGGGAAACCGGAGTGAGGGAGATAGACACCAATCGTGTCTCCGAACTTTCCCAAGAGATGCTGCAACGTCGAGCTGCACGCCCAAACGGACCCCGGGCCCGATTAATTCCTGAAGGCGGGAAAGCATGAGCGTGCCTTATTACGTTTCGCCCGAACAGATCATCGCCGATAAGGCCGAGTTTGCGCGCAAAGGGATCGCGCGTGGCCGGTCGGTCGTCGTGGCAAGTGCCGCCGATGCGATTTATTTCATTGCTGATAATCCCTCACGTGCCTTGCACAAAATCGGTGAAATATACGACAAAATTGGTTTCGCCGCAGTGGGCAGATACAACGAGTTTGAAAACCTGCGTGTTGCTGGGGTGAGGTTGGCCGATACCCGCGGGTATTCCTACGACCGAGGCGACGTGACTGTCCGGACCATCGCGAATGCGTACGCGCAAACCCTGGGTAGTATTTTTATTGAAGCGGCAAAACCTTTTGAGGTAGAAATCGCAGTGGCTGAAGTAGGCGATCGCCCTGACATGGATCAGTTATATCGAATCTCTTTTGACGGATCCGTACATGACGAAGCCGGATTTATCAGCATGGGTGGTGATAGTGAAAGCGTGGGCAACGTTATGAAAGAAAACTGGAGTATTGGGTCTGGGGCTAGCGAAACCGTGAGGGCGGCTGTAAAAGCGCTGAATCCGGATGGGGAACAGGGACTCGACTCTTTGGAGGTCGCCACTTTGACACGTGGCCGGGCTGGTCGATGCTTCCGTCGGTGTAGTCAAGATGACATTACCGAGCTACTTGGCTAGCACGGCTGGGTAATAGGGAAGGAGTAAGCATGGAGCGCAGAATTTTCGGAATTGAGACGGAGTACGGCGTTACGTGCACCTTTAAGGGGCAGCGTCGACTCAGCCCCGACGAAGTAGCGCGCTACCTGTTTCGAAGGGTGGTGAGTTGGGGGAGAAGCAGCAATGTTTTCTTGGCAAATGGAGCCAGGTTGTATCTCGACGTGGGATCCCACCCTGAATACGCGACTGCCGAGTGCGACGACTTCTTGGAACTACTCGCCCAAGATCGCGCGGGTGAACGGATCCTGGAGGGTCTGGGTATCGAGGCAGAGGAGCGCCTGACCCAGGAGGGAATCCATGGAGACGTGTATCTGTTCAAGAACAACACCGATTCGGCGGGGAATTCCTATGGGTGTCACGAGAACTTCTTGCTTGATAGACACACAGACTTCGCGCCCTTGGCCGAGACATTCATTCCGTTCCTGATTAGCAGGCAGATCATCGTGGGCGCGGGAAAAGTGGTGCAGACTCCGCGTGGGTCCACCTACGCGGTGAGCCAGCGGGCAGACCACATTTGGGAGGGGGTCTCCAGCGCTACCACGCGTTCCCGGCCGATCATCAATACCCGAGATGAACCACATGCGGATGCGGACCTGTATCGCCGGCTTCACGTAATCGTGGGCGATAGCAATATGAGTGAGACAACCAATCTGCTCAAGGTTGTGTCCGCTCACCTTGTGTTGTCAATGATTGAGTCTGGCGTGGTCATGGCAGATCTCACGCTGGCAAATCCGATCCGAGCAATTCGCGAAATCAGTCATGACACAACCGGGACCCGCAAAGTCAAGCTCGCTAACGGCCGAGAATTGTCGGCGATTGAGATGCAGAGTGAATATTTTCAGAAGGTGTCCGAATTCGTGGCACATCGAGAGTTGGTCGACTCGACAACGCAACGGGTCATGGAGCTCTGGGAGCGGTCGATTAAAGCGGTCGGATCCGGCGATTTACACCTGATCGACCGTGAAATCGATTGGGTGATAAAACTTCGTCTGTTAAACCGATACATGCAAAAAAACAATCTGACTCTAGAAAGCGCCCGGATTGCCCAACTAGATTTGGCGTATCATGATATTCGCCGCGATAGAGGCCTGTACTACTTGCTTGAGCGTGGCGGGGCAGTGGAATCGATTTTGAGCCACGAGCAGATCGCCAAGGCACAGGATCACCCGCCACAAACTACCCGGGCTAAATTGCGCGGAGATTTCATTACCAGAGCTCAGGAACGACGTAGGGATTACACGGTTGACTGGGTGCATCTGAAACTCAACGACCAGGGGCAGCGGACTGTATTACTGAAGGACCCGTTCCAACACACCGATGAGCGGGTTGACCGACTCATAGCGTCCATGTAGGTATCCTGTGTCAGTGAGAAAACATCTAACTGCTGCCGTCATCGCTGTTACTTCACTGTTTTTAGTCGTAGGCTGTTCAAGTAGCCAAGACACTGATCCAGAGTTTGTCGAGGGCAGTAACACGGTAGGCCCGTATTCGGTCAATGACTGCGTGGTGGCCGCACCCGTGATCTCAGAGAGTGCACCAGCAGGCACCCCTATCGGGGGTCTCGTGATTGGTGAAGGGGCAATACCTTCGATCAGCGTGGGCCCAGATTCAGCCCCGGCAATTGAACTTACATCTACAGAATTGGTCCCGGGTAACGGAGCCAGTGTGGCTCTTGGGGACACCATCACCGTTAACTATTGCGGGGTGGGTCAAGCGTCAGGGGCCCTTTTCGATTCTTCATGGACGAGGGGTGAACCGGCAACCTTTCAACTTGCGCCTGGCGCACTTATTGAAGGCTGGACTCAAGGTGTTCCCGGGATGCAGATCGGGGAGCGCCGGCTGTTGGAAATCCCCGGAGATTTGGGCTATGGCGCAAATCCTCCCGGCGGAATTGAACCGAATGAAACCCTCATTTTCGTTGTTGAACTCGTCTCAATTGATTAGTCCTGAGTAACATAACTTCACAGAAAAGGAACAAGCATGTCGCAACTAAGCAAGCCGGAAATCGATTTCGTCGAAGGCCCCGCACCCACTGAATTGGTGAGCACCGACCTGGTCCTGGGAACAGGAGCAGAAGCAGCGCCAGGCGCTGCTGTTGACGTACATTACGTGGGGGTAGATTTTGAAACCGGCGAGCAATTCGATGCCTCGTGGGACCGCGGTGAGAGTATTAACTTCCCGCTTTCTGGCCTGATTGCGGGTTGGCAGGAGGGTATCCCCGGAATGAAAGTTGGCGGCCGCAGGCAATTAGTGATTCCTCCAGCGTTAGCGTACGGAGAGTCCGGCGGTCATCGGCTCTCGGGACGCACACTAGTTTTCATCATCGATCTGCTCGACGTTAAATAGAGAAGGTCATTTTTATATGGCCAGACGCGATAAGACAGAGCGGCTACTGAACTTAGTATTCGCCATGATGTCCACGCGTCGGGCAATTTCTCGATCGGACATCCGCGAAAATGTAGCAGGGTATGAGGATGCACGCTCAGACGAGGCTTTTGAGCGAATGTTTGAACGCGATAAAGACGAACTGCGATCCATGGGTCTTCCCATTGACACTGTCAGCGATTCACTGGGTGAGGTCTTAGGATATCGAATTTCGCCCAGTGAATACGAATTTGTCGACCTGGAATTATCACCAGAAGACATCATCGTGTTGGGAGTCGCAGCCCAAGTCTGGGATCAGGCGGTACTCAGTGCCCCAGCCCAAACTGCTTTGCGCAAAATCGAAGCGAAATATGGCAAAAATGTGGTTACCCCACCTGCTGAACTGTCAGGGCTGGTTCGGTTACAAGCCCAGGATGTGTCCCTTCCAGTCTTACTTACCGCTGCTCGGGAGAAACGGATG
>CAJIYV010000149.1 GCA_905181745.1 uncultured Actinomycetes bacterium
AACTAGTCAATAGGATTAGTTGACGGCCGTAGCGGTGGGTGGACCAAATCGATTGTCACCTTCCGTGCCTGGTGTTGCCCAGAAAACAATCAGCACGATCGAGCCAATTAAGGGAACAAACGCAATGAGTATCCACCAAGCGGTGCGATCAACATCATGTAAGCGCCGGAAATATAGACCGAGCATCGGCAATACAAAGCTTGCCCAAACAAGGACGGATATGATGATGGGGAGACCGGTGAGACTCACAATTTGATTGACAATGAGGATAACCACCGCGTAAAACAGGACGAACCACCAAAATTCTGATCGGCTAGCTCGGCCATTGAATTTGGCGTAATTCGAGTAACCTGATTTTATCGCTTCCATATATGACATGGGTGATCCTCCTGTGTAGGTCACGAGGCCTGAGCGGCCTCGCAACCGCGAGACTACCGGTAAATGGGTCCAAAACCGGCACATAATTATAAAACGGAGATATTTCGAACCATAGCCCGATTCGTGAGCGAGCACCCTGGACCGCTGTGGCGGGAGGGATCAGATGAGCGAAATGTAAAAGGGGCCGCCCACTGGGAGCGACCCCTTTTCACACCAACTACGAGAAAAACTAATTGTTAGTCAGCTGAAACAACAAACTGCACATTGGCGCTTACACCCGGGTGCACGTCAACTGTTGCTTTGTGATTTCCCACTGTTTTGATCGCGCCGGCCAAGTGCACCTTGCGCTTATCAATTGAAATGTCCCCGGCAGCCTTCACCGCTGAGGCGATATCTGCTGTCGTAATTGAACCGAAGAGTTTGCCGGTCGCGCCAGCTTTGGCGGGAACGACAATCACCATTGATTCAAGTGATTGCTTGATTTCATTGGCATGGTCACGGTCACGGACCTCGCGTACCTTACGGGCACGCTTAATTTGGGTCACCTGCTTCTCGCCACCACGGGTCCACGAGATTGCGAAACCGCGTGGAAGTAAGAAGTTGCGGCCGTAACCATCTTTTACTTCGACAATGTCTCCTGCAGCACCAAGACCGCTGACTTCCTGCGTAAGGATGAGTTTCATATTAATGCTCCTTCTTCTTTACCGCGTTGCCGCTGAGTAGGGAAGAAGAGCCATTTCACGGGCATTCTTCACAGCCATGGCAACATCACGCTGATGCTGGGTGCAGTTACCGGTAACCCGGCGGGCACGAATCTTGCCTCGATCGGAAACAAACTTACGAAGTAGGTTGACGTCTTTGTAGTCCAGACCCTTTACTTCTTTTTTGCAGAAGGCGCAGGCTTTGGCCTTCACCATCTTGTTCTTGTCCAATACTTGTTGGCGCTTGTTATCGCGTGCCATTTAATAACTCCTTGAATTTATGATGGAAAATTTTATGTGTTTAGAAGGGTGGTTCATCAAAGTTTGCAGCAGGTGCACCCGTTGCCCAGGGATCATCAGCAGGGGCTGCTGATCCACCGCCGGAGCTAAATCCACCTTCGGAGCGTTGTACCCGAGTGACCTTCGCTGTTGCATAGCGCAACGCGGGACCGACATCTTCCACTTCAACTTCCATTACTGTTCGCTTTTCACCCTCTCGGGTTTCATAGGAACGCTGCTTTAATCTACCTGAGACCATTACGCGAGTCCCCTTTGTGAGTGACTCAGCAACATTTTCTGCGTATTGACGCCACACGCTGCATCGCAAGTAGGTCGGGTCCCCGTCTTTCCATTCGTTCGTTGTTTTGTCCAAATAACGTGAGTTGGTAGCAACAGTAAATGAAGCAACAGCGGCGCCGCTCGGGGTGAAGCGCAGTTCAGGATCGTTGGTCAAGTTCCCAATGACCGTCACATTGATATCACCGGCTGCCATTAGGAAGCCTTAACCGGTGTGGACCAGTTGGGGCGAATCACCTTGGTGCGAACGACAGCTTCGTTCAGTGAGAGTTGGCGATCCAGTTCGGCGACTGCTTCTGGGGTCGAGGTCAACTCAATTACCGCGTAGTAACCATCGGTCTTGTGGTTGATTTCGTAGGCGAAGCGGCGCTTGCCCCAGAAATCTACTTTCTCAACACTTCCACCATCAGCCTTGATCACATTCAAGAATGTATCGAGACTAGGGGCAATCGTTTTTTCTTCGAGTTCAGAGTCCAGAATGACCATGACTTCGTATTTACGCATGTATTAACCCACCTCCTTCGGACTAAACGGCCACGGCATTTCCGTGACAGGAGGATTAATGCCTTCTTAGAATAGCCGCAACAGGCTCTAGTTCCACAAGGGGTCGCTATTCCATCATGCCGGCGAGATTCCTATTGGTCACACACGCGATCTGAGAACCGTAATTCTTGACTCCTGGTGTGGGTACCAATGGGCGCTGAATCCAATTTCTGAAGGGGGTTGCGTGTGTAAGGCTCGGGTCCACGTAAGGCAATAGGCTGACAGCGTGCGTATTGCAACTTGGAATGTGAACTCGGTGGGTGCCCGACTAGATCGGTTAGTGGAGTGGCTCCAGAGCGCTCAACCCGATGTGGTCGCATTACAAGAGTTGAAATGCACCGACGAGGCCTTCCCACACCTCCCCATTCAAGCAGCGGGCTACGAAGCCGTCACCCATGGGACCGGCCGTTGGAATGGTGTTGCGATTCTTTCTCGGGTTGGCGCGACCGACGTTGTTCGTGGTTTAGTTGGGCAACCTGATTTCGACGGGGTTGCCGAGCCTCGGGCAATTGGAGCAACCTGCAATGGTTTGCGGGTCTGGAGTGTCTACTGCCCCAATGGTCGCGAACCAAGCCATGATCACTACAAGTACAAGTTGGAGTGGTTCACAGCGTTGAATGCGACCGTGGAATCTGAAATTGTTGCCAATCCTGATCTACCGTTCGCTGTGATCGGTGACTACAACATCGCTCCGACTGACGCAGACGTGTGGGACATCGAAAAATTTGTTGATTCAACACATGTGACACCGGCGGAGCGTGCTGCGCTGACCGACCTGGAAGCCGTGGGTTTGATTGAAACTATGCCGCGGTCGCTTAAGGGTGAGCCGTACACATTCTGGGACTACCGCAATGGTTCCTTCCACCGTGGTTGGGGGATGCGGATTGACCTTGTCTATGGGAATCAGGCGTTCACCTCCCTAGTACAGGATTCATATGTTGATCGTGATGCGCGTAAAGGAAAAGGCGCCTCCGATCACGCACCGGTTGTTGTTGATTTGAGTTTTCCCCTATGAGTCGTGAAGTCCGGCGGATTAGTGTCGAGCAGCATTCAGGGTTCCTAGATGGTGTCATTGCTTCTGATTCCACTTCGGTTTCGTTTTTGCAATTACCCGAATGGGGTAATGTCAAAGTGGGTTGGCGGCCAGAGTCGGTTGGTTGGTTTCAGGACTCCACACTTGTGGGCGTTGCATTGGTGTTGTATCGCCCTATTCCAAAATTGCCGCAGCGTTCTTTGGCATACGTTCCCGAGGGTCCAGTAATTGATTGGGAAAGTGGTGATCTTTCTTCGTGGTTGTCACCTTTGGTTTCGCACGTTAAGGGTCGTGGTGCATTTCAATTAAAGATAGGTCCGCCGGTTCCCATCAGGCAATGGGACGCGCACACAATTAAGGCCGCAATTGATGCGAAACCTGTCCTGGGTGAGGTGAATCCGGATCGAAAGTTTGCACATGCTGAGCAAGTAATCGAATCACTGAGGTCAATGGGATTCGTCCAAGAGGAAAACGTTGGTTCCGGTTTTGGGGACGTGCAACCACGATATATTTTCCAAGTCCCACTCGCTGGTCGCACTGAAGAAGATGTCTTCGCTGGATTCAATCAATTATGGCGGAGAAATGTCCGTAAGGCCGAAAAATCTGGTGTTGAAGTGAGCCTGGGAACTCGAGAAGACTTGCCTAGTTTTTATGAGATCTATGTGGAAACGGCTGAACGTGATGGGTTCACTCCGCGGGGCTTGGTCTATTTCGAACGCATGTGGGATGAACTTGGTGACCACTTGAGTTTGCATGTGGCGCGCTACTCCGGGCATATCGCCGCGGCCACAATCATGATCACGGTGGGTGGTCATGCTTGGTACTCATACGGGGCATCCACGACAGCCGATCGGGATGTTCGTCCCAGTAACGCGCTGCAATGGTCCATGATCAAAAGCGCAATTTTTTCGGGTTGCCGGATTTACGATCTCAGGGGAATTTCGCGCACCTTGGACCGCTCAGATCACCTGTTCGGACTGGTATCTTTCAAATTGGGTTCGGGGGGCTTCGCTCAAGAATATGTTGGCGAGTGGGACTGTGTGATTCGTAAGTCTTGGGCTCGCGCTTTTTCGATATACCAGCGGCGAGGCTAGGCAGCAGATTGCTGTGATCCTGACATGATTGACACGTGTCCTTCACCCTCAACATAAATGGCGACAAATGGGGCACTCACTTGCGCTCTGTTGTCAATGCAGTCACTACCGCTAGTGGCAGTTCACTTGTTCCGGTAGTCAAGGGAAATGGTTACGGAATTGGCCAAGAATTACTCGGTGTAACCGCCATGGAACTTGGTGCTGACACGATCGCGGTGGGAACCGTGTTTGAAATTGAGTCGGTTATCAGTGTCACTCAAGGTGACATTGTCGTGCTTCAACCATTTGATTCACGTGACGTCGGGGCCGCTGCTAAATGGTCGGAAATCAGCAAGAAGTTTTATTCCGGTCGCATTATTCGCACCATTGCAAGTCTTGAGGCGCTTAATGAACTAATCACCGGATCTAGTGGTGTCCGCGTTATCATTGAGGCCCGCAGTTCTATGGTTCGTTTTGGTTTGACAGAACCCGAACTTATTGGCGCCCTGGGAAACGCCGATATTCGAGCAGCACTCGCGACCGGGCAGTTTTTTATTGAGGGGATTTCAGTTCACCTGCCCATTGAGCGTTCATCCCGTGATTCACATGCCGTTGAAGTCATGCGATGGGCTGGGTTGTGGGAAGCGGAGACCGCAGTCTGGGAGGGCCACTCGCCCCCAGCCCCTGTTATATGGATTTCCCATTGCAGTGACACTGAACTTTTAACTATCCGCCAAAGTGTGAGTGAGTTGATCGTTCGAATGCGTGTAGGAACTCGATTGTGGCTCGGTGATCGCTCCACACTTTCTGCGTCGGGCACGGTGTTAGCTGTGCACCCACTTTCTGAAGGTGTGAAGGTTGGCTACCGTCAACGAAGAGCCGGAAAAAATGCCACCTTGGTTGTGGTGAGTGGGGGTACGGCCAACGGGATTGGTTTGAGTGCACCTTCTCCCACTACTTCCCTGCGCCAACGAGTTACTTCATTTGGAGTTGGTGCACTCGATGCGGCCGGTCGATCGATGTCTCCATTTAGTCTGGGGGGGAAGCAAAGGTGGTTCGCCGAACCCCCACACCAACATGTTTCGATGCTCTGGTTGAACAACGAATCTGTCTTACCGCAGGTTGGCGCTCAGGTCAGCGCTGAGGTTCGATTTACAACCTCACGTTTTGACGCTGTCCTTATTGACTGATCATTCCGCGAGGAAATGTCGAAAACAATCCATATTGCGAAGTACACAGTTACCGCAATGTGCACGAAGGTTGCTGCGGCATACCACTCTGGCGTGAGAGTTCTCGCATCATCGATTCCGTAGCCAGCCAGAAACCACCAGATCGCTGCGAAGTAGATAGTTTCGCCGAACTGCCAGATCAGAAAGTCCCGCCAATTTGGTCGGGCCAAGACGGCGAGTGGAACAAGCCAAAGAACGTATTGCGGCGAATAGACCTTGTTGGTGATTACGAAAGCAGCAAGAATGAGGAATGAAACCTGCGCAATTGTTGGCACGGTAGGCGCTTTTCTCACCAGGATCGCTATCGCTAAAAGTAAAATCGTGAATATTGCGGTCGAAGCAAAATTGAGCAGATTCTCGGGAATTGTTGGCAACCCAATTTGGGTGATGGCGTACCAGAAAGATCCGAAGTCAATTGCTCGACTGAAATTGAATGTGTAGAAAGCCGCCCAGCCTTCGAAGTGTGCGATTGCGAACGGGATGTTAATTGCAAGGAAGGTCCCAATTGCTGTCACAATCATGATAAGTGTGGGTCGCCAAGATGCTGTTCGCCACGCTAAAAAAACAAAAGCAACCAGCAAGAAAACCGGATAAAATTTACAGACAATTGCTAAACCAAGGAAAACTCCCGTGAGAAAGGCTTTGTCTTTTGACCACGCCAAGAATGCAAGCGCAACGAGGGCAATCGGAACGAGGTCCCAGTTGATTGTTGACGCAAGGATCATGGTGGGTGCAAAAACCACCATCGCTGCCCGCCACGGATATCTTGGTTGGGTTAACGCGGTTGCAATTACTGTGATCACAAATGGAATAAACAACAACACGATATTGACATCAAAAAATGCTCGGTAGCCGTCGGGGTAAAATGAAGTGACCCACCCGGTTAGGACGGCGGCGATATATATGAAGATTCCAGTACCCACTGGATACTCCAGATAGATACCGTTTGACCCAGCTTGAAGATAAGGAAAGATACCCTCGATAAACCCACGGTCCGCGTAAAGCGCGGGTATGTCGGAGTAGCACAGGTGCATGTATCGCTGCGGATCTATCCAACCATCCATAACACATGAGAAGTCGAGTAAATAGCCAAATGAATAGGTGACGGCCGCCAAAACAATCAACACGTAGAGCGGTGGTAGAAGTGTGTAGCGCCGATTCGCGAGCTGACCAAATGGCCCACCCACACGCTCAGAGATTTTTGAGTCGCTCACGGGTGAATTATGGTCTGCCTTCATCAATCGGTTGATCCGTTGGAGCCGGTTCGGGGCCAAACTCATTTATCGGCTGCTCTACCGGTGCTGGATCTACCGGTGCTGGATCTACCGGTGCTGGATCTACCGGTGCTGGATCTACCGGTGCTGGATCTACCGGTGCTGGATCAGATTCG
>CAJIYV010000150.1 GCA_905181745.1 uncultured Actinomycetes bacterium
CAGACCCACGTCGTGGTACCGCTCGCGGTATTTATCAATCGCGATCGTGATCTGTTGCTCATTCATGCCAAAGACTTCACCGAAGGTGACCGCGAGGGGCGGGCCAAGGTAGGAGCGCATTTGGTCACGTTCAGGGAATGGGATTCCTTGGTCCTCGAGGGCGTATTCGATGCAACTGAGAATCCCGGGACCAGAATCGGTCAGCGTGCCATCGAGGTCAAATAGAATTAAATCAAGATCTCGGCTTACCATTGGGGAATCATGACACTGCCACAAGTTGTCGCCCACCGGGGTGCAAATGACACCGAACCGGAGCACTCGCTCGCCGCCTACATTCGCGCTATTGAACAGGGCGTGGACGCAGTTGAGTGCGATGTCCGCCTCACCAACGACGGCACTTTGGTGTGTGTACATGATCGTCGAATTGATCGGACCAGCTCGGGCAGAGGGTCGGTTTCTAGCCAGTCATTGTCCGACTTAGTAACCAATGATTTTAGTGGGAGCCTTGATAACTGGATGGACTACGAGGATCCGCGGCCCGATGCAACCCGAACTCGGTTACTCACGTTGGAAACACTGCTCACCACAATTTTAGACTTCTCCCAAACAATTGAATTAGCAATTGAAACGAAACATCCGGTGCGTTTTGGAAAATACGTTGAACGTGAGTTATTTGACGTTCTTCACAGATACGGGTTGACGACTCCACATGAAGGACATGAGTTCCCCCGCGCTCGCGTGATGAGTTTTAGTCAGATGGCGGTTCAGCGATTCACAAGATATTCACCGGACACTCAAGTTGTGTACCTTGCTGGAAAGTTGCCGCGTCGGTTTCGCGGTGGGCAGTTACCGAAGGGGGTGAGTATCTCCGGAATTGGTATTGAGTACATCAAGGAACACCCGGAGTACGTGGAGCAAGTCCACGCATTTGGTCACAAAGTTCATGTCTGGACTGTCGACGAAATGGCCGACGTTGATTTGTGTCTGCAATTAGGGGTGGATGCGATTATTTCTAATCATCCGGGTGCTGTGATTGCGAGGGTGCAAAAATGGAACCCACTCTCCACACGAGTGGTCTAGGAAAAAACTACGGTGACCTCGATGCGATTGCCGAACCAGAGAACTACTACTTCGCAGGGCCCGTGTCATGGATGAGCCGCACCTTCTCAAAGTGTGTATGACTTCCTGCCACTTACTCAACCGAGCTGATCGCAACTCAGCCATTCACGGGGGCGGCCCAAGATTGATGTCATTTGTCATTGGTGACCGGGTCGAATCCTCAACTTTCTGGCATTTCGCGCGGTCGACAGTGGGGGCGAGTTCAGCCGTACACGCAGAACAGCCCTGCATTTTCCTTTTCCGATTGTCGACAAGCGAACTTCTTAAGCATAATCTTCTCAAGCTCAGTCTCGGACACTAAGCGTTTGAGTGGGTAGTTCTTCCCTCGGAGCTCTTTGAGTTTCTACGCGTGGTCAACACTGATGCCACAGCAACCGGGCCTTCCCACCCACAACGGGCGCTATTTCAACCTGGAACCGCTGCAAGGGGTCATGCCAGCAGCTATACGCCTCCGGTACGTTTGCGCACTATGGCAAAGAAAACCCAGGGTAAAAAAAATGGTGTGAACAATTCTGCAGTAACCGAACTCGAAGGTGAAGTTCCAGTAGTAGGGATGCGGGAGCCATGCCCCTGTGGCTCCGGTCGTCGGTACAAGGCCTGCCACGGGCGTGAGGCGTCAAAAGCGGTCTCAGCCCCCAATCGTCCATTCCAAGGTTTCGCCAGCGAGTGCGACATTGTGGCGATGCGGGAACTGGTCCCCTCGGCAACGGCAGAGCTCACTCTCAAGCCCGGTGTCGGAGACGGCCGCAAGGTGACTCTGGCAACAGTGCTACCCATGGCCTACCCCGCACTCGTTCGCGCAAACGGCGACATCTTGCTCGGTCTGCAAATCAACACCGGTAGTGGTGATCCATCGCGGGATCTGGCTAATGCCCTGCAGAGAGCGCTGACAACTCCGCACGGTGAGCCGGTGGGTCTTGAACGAGTGTCGACTGATTCACCTTCAGCACAAGAATTGATTGACGCTTCCGCGGTTTTGGATGTAGTCGTTCACGAGAATTTTGATTTCTGGATGGACGAGGACGCCGACCTAACTGACGAAGTTAAGGCGTCCCTTGAACGTGCCAGCGAGTACGCGAACCCAACGCTGAAACTTGAATCCATTGCTGCTGGTTATTGGACTCAAATGGGCGAGAAGGAACACCTACGGTGGATCATGTCCACGCCAGAAAATGAGCTACTCAATGCACTAGCCCGGCTTCATGCAGTCCAAGAGGACTCAATTGGTCCGGACACCAGACTGGTTGGCATGTTCCGCGCTCAAGGGCTCGTTGTTCCCGTATGGGACATCCCCTTGGGCCGGGGAGCTGCCGCAATTGAAGGGCCAGCAGCAGAGTTTGGCAAGCGACTTGCTTCGGCGCTGAAATTGTCACAGCCGCTCAGTGATGCTGAGCGGCGGGCCCGGTCCGGGCTTACTTCGCGTCAGGTTACTTTGCGCGACGTCTAGGAGCAGCTGGATTGGACCGCGACGTTTAAAAGGTTCCGGTGGGCGGATCGCTTTGCGTAATATTTTCTTCATAGATGTCAACCGACGAGGTGGGCCAGATTGTGTCGAATTTACTTTTGCGTTCTCCGCTCCACGGCGCTGGAAGCACGTTGAGGATGTACGCGAGTTTGTTGGCAACGTATTCTTGGCGCACGCGTGACATTGAAAACTGGGTCCAGGCGGTATCTAGATCCACACTCGGTGGAGTGGGCAAAACCCAGAGTGAACAGGCTTGATCCGGATTCACGGAAGGAATCCTCGCAGTCAACCCCACCGATTCCATAAATCCATAGGCCGTACGCGCCAAAGTAGAGCAGCAACCAGCTCAGCAATTGACCCATGATGATCAGCGGGCCATTCCACGCTAAAACTGAGTCTTGATTTACGTACGTCTTGCAGCGATGGGCAATGAGCTGGTGCAGTCCAGTGATGCTCTGGGCGCTGGCATCAGAGACCGTGGAAGTGAGTGCTCGCGGAAGGACCGCGGTGCGAAGCAAACTGATCGTGGTAGTGATGAACTGGAAAGGCCAAAAAGGGTTGCTGCGGTGCGAGAGAACAGGTCAACGAGTAGTGGTTGGAGACCACTCACGGGCTGATGTTGGGACGGCGCGCTCATCTGAGGGCGATTTGGTGCGGTTCTTTGGCAGGGTCGCGCTGCCAGTACGCTTATAAGCGTGAATCTTGACGCCCAAACCGCAACGATTGTGGCACTAATTGGTGTGGTCGTCGGGGTAATTGGGGTCGCGATCGGAACTATCGCACTGGCCAAACTTTCTCGGCTGCGCCATTCCTACTCGCTTTTACAAGTTGCTGAGGGCCGCGAAACCTACATTGATGTATTGGCCCGGACCCTTGAGCGCTTCAATGAGATCCAAGACGAAATGCTCGCGCAGGAATATTCCATTAATCAACTCAAGTCCGGTTTGCGTGATTCACTTAATCACATTGCAGTGGTGCGTTACGACGCGCTCGACAATCTCAGCGGGCGCTATTCGTTTTCTGCGGCGATTGTTGACGACTATGGCGACGGCTTAATTGTCACGACAATTCACGGCCGATCTGACACCCGCTCCTACCTGAAAGAGATTACCGCCGGGAAATCTGACATTGACCTTTCACCCGAAGAGAGCGAAGCAATTAGTACGGCTCTTGGTCGGACCAAAACAATGGAGAAAAGCGCATGAGTAGTCCGATGCGCCAGATCGCCTATCTTGGCCCATCCGGATCTTTCTCGGAAGCGGCATTACGCGCATCGAATCTTTTCCAGGCCGGTGGCATTGAACCGGTTCCGGCTAAATCAGTGTTGCACGCCCT
>CAJIYV010000151.1 GCA_905181745.1 uncultured Actinomycetes bacterium
GAGTGATGACCACGGCCGATGCCGCGACTTTGGTCGGCGCGGGAGCGTTCTCCGTTCTACTCTTTCCATTAATCGCATATTATGTGGGCCGCAAAACCCAGATCCCAACTCCCCAGCAGACGTAATTTGCGCACTCGCGTTGGGGGCGGGAGAATTAGAGCCATATGAGTTCTCAAATTACTGATGTTTTAGTGGTCGGTGCCGGCCCGGCGGGTTCCGCCGCGGCGGCGTGGTGCGCCCGAGCCGGATTAAGTGTTTTGCTTGTCGACGCCGAAACTTTTCCCAGGGACAAGCCGTGCGGTGACGGGCTGACCCCGCGGGCAATGGCCGAACTTGACCAACTAGGTCTGTCTTCGTGGCTGGAAGGTCGTGCCAGAAATAAGGGACTGCGTGCTGCTGGTTTCGGCCAAGAGTTATATCTCCCATGGCCAGGTGGCAATCTTCCGAATTACGGAGGTGCGGCTCCACGCCTTGAACTTGATGCAGCAATCCGCCAAGTAGCAATCGATGCTGGTGTTGACGTCATGGAAGGAATGCGCGCGATTGATGCGGTAATGGACGGGGAAAAAGTCGCCGGTGTTGTATTCAGAACGGCCAGCAGTAAAGGCTCTAAAACAGAAAATGTCACGATTCATTGCTTACGGTTAATTGTTGCTGATGGCGCGAAATCACAACTGGGTCGCACCCTTGGTCGCAAGTGGCACCGCTCAACCGCATTTGGTGTCGCGGCCCGCGGTTATATTAAGTCGCACCGCTCTGATGACGAGTGGATTTCAAGTCACCTTGAACTTCGCGGTGAAAAAAAAGAATTACTCTCGGGTTACGGTTGGGTTTTTCCACTGGGCGACGGTGAAGTTAATGTCGGAGTGGGAACCCTTGCCACGGTGAAACGCCCAGCCGATGTCAACCTGCGGAGCCTGCTCACTTTTTACGCTGAACAACAACGTGACACCTGGCAGTTAGAGGGCGACGTCCGCGCACCTTGGTCAGCCTTGTTGCCCATGGGTGGCGCGGTCAGCAATGTTGCCGGAGCCAACTGGGTTCTTATTGGTGACTCTGCTGGGTGTGTGAACCCACTTAACGGCGAAGGAATCGATTACGGCCTAGAAACCGGCCACCTTGCAGCGCAGTTGTTTGCTGACACCCCCGCGAATTCCCGCATGGACTTCACAACCGTGTGGCCACAAATCCTCGTCGCGCATTATGGAACAGCTTTTTCAATTGCGCGCAGACTCGCAGGCTTGATCACAGTGCCTAAGTTATTACCAACATTTGGCCCGATCGGAATGCGTTCACAATTTCTCATGACAATTGCATTGCGAGTAATGGGTAATCTAATTACCCCCGAAGACAAAGACGTTACCGCGCGACTGTGGAAATATGCAGGTAAGGCCAGTGTCAAGTTAGATTCACGACCACCATTTAGTTGAGAAAACCAATTTAGTCCGCTTGTTAAGGCAAGTAGCACTACAGGCTGAAGTGCTCTACAACCGCAGGCCCATCAAAATGCGGACCAATCAATGTGCGCCATTGAGTAAATTGCTCAGATTCACGGAAACCCACCATGTGGTCATCGAGCGTTTCCCAATCAATCGTGAACATGTAGACATTCGGTCGCTCCAGGCACCAACCCACGTGCAAAAACTCAATTACGCCCTCAACATCGGGCAAGATTTCGGCGACGGCTCGACTAAGATCGGTCACGAATTGCCCACGGGCGTCTTCTCGGATGGATATCTGTGCAACCTCACGAATCACTAGAAACTCCAATCCAGGGTGAACATGTCTTCTTGCATTGTCATGCGTAGCGGATTCATACGCAGAATTCCCGGCGAACCATCAAGAACTTTCTGCAGCCCATGCAATAAATCAGCGAATCCGATCGATTGCCGATGCAAGATTTCAGCTTCTTCATTAGTAAATACTTCAAACAGCCACACGATATCTTCGCTGTCGGGGTCAACCAGAACCGTGTACACCTCGGTACCGGGTTCTTCACCGATCCGATCCGCATAAGTGTTAAGCAAATCAAGTAGCTCAGTTCGTTTACCCTCTACAACATTAAGTCGAACCAGAATTGCCTGTCGATCCGGCAATAGTGCGTCATGCAGCATTGTTCTCCAGGTACCAGTCGTAGGTCGCAGCGAGCCCAGCACTCAATTTAATTGACGGGTACCAACCGAGGGCATTGATGCGGCTGGTGTCCAACAACTTACGGGGCATACCGTCAGGCTTACTTGAATCCCATGCCAGCTCACCCTCGAAACCAACAATGCCGGCAACCGTCTCCGCGAGATCACGGATCGGGATGTCGTCACCCCAACCCACGTTGATGGTTTCATGTGAGTCGTAATTCTGTAAGAGCATCAAACATGCATCGGCGAGGTCGTCCACGTGCAGAAACTCGCGCCGGGGAGCACCGGTTCCCCATAGAGTTACCGATTTCACGCCACTTTCTTTCGCTTCGTGAAAACGACGAATAAATGCAGGAAGCACATGTGAAGTTTCCAAGTTGAAGTTGTCTTTAGGACCATAAAGATTTGTTGGCATCGCCGAAATCCACTTGCGTCCGTACTGGGTGCGGAAAGCTTCGATGTAATAGATCCCGGCAATCTTTGCCATGGCGTAGGCCTGATTAGTTGGTTCAAGTGGCCCGGTCATCAAACTTGATTCACGGATCGGCTGTGTTGCGTGACGGGGGTAGATACAACTTGAACCCAGAAAAAGAAAACGCTCGACATCTGCCGAATGCGCACCGTCCATTATGTTGGTTTGAATCAACATATTGTCTTTAAGGAAATCAACCGGGTAGGTCGAGTTCGCCATGATTCCGCCGACTCGTGCAGCGGCGTCGATCACAATGTCAGGTTTGGCCTCGTTGACCGCATC
>CAJIYV010000152.1 GCA_905181745.1 uncultured Actinomycetes bacterium
ACGTGTGCCTGCTCGGTCTTCCGCGTGTCCAGAGAGCTGGTGGCCGTGCCAATCTTGATCTTTGCGTCTCCCGATCGAAGACCCGCTTTCGCGTTGTGCAGGTGCGTTTTGGGACTGGCTTCAAGTGCCTTTTCGACGAGACGCACTGCTCGAGCATGATCAACGTCACCGGCGATAGCTACCACAATTGAGTCGGACTGGTAAAACTTTGCATAAAAATTTATGATCGAACGGCGGGTTATCCCCACAATGGTGTGAGCGGTACCCAAAATAGGGCGACCTAAAGCCGTGTCTCCGAAGAGGGTTCGTGCGAATTGATCATGCACCAGATCGCTGGGGTCGTCGTCAACCATTGCAATCTCTTCAAGTATGACTCCACGCTCGCCCTCAATGTCCTCCAACGTGAGTTGGGCATCAGTGACCACGTCGCAGAGTACATCAATCGCAAGCGGAAGATCCACGGCCAAGACTTTGGCGTAGTAGCAGGTGTGCTCTTTGCTTGTGAAAGCATTAATGTCACCACCGACCGACTCGATCGCGGCTGCTATTTCCAAAGCCGAACGCTTCGATGTGCCCTTAAAAAGCAAGTGCTCCAAGTAATGGGCCGCACCTGTATGCGACCCCTTTTCGTCCCGTGAGCCTGCATCAACCCAGATGCCAATGCTGGCCGAATAAACACCAGGAACTTTTTCAGTGATAACCCGAACCCCGCTGGACAGGACGGATCGACGAACTAACGAGCCATCCGTCCCTGCCAGCAAAGTCTTAGTTTTTGCCATTATTCGGCCGAATCGGCGCTTTCTGCAGGAACCGCGATCAGAGAAAGCTTTCCACGGGGATCAATCTCTTTGATCTCAACCTGGATCTTGTCGCCGACTTTGAGAACTTCTTCAACGCTCTCGATCCGCCCCTTACCTGCGAATTTCTTCACTTCAGAAATATGCAACAGACCGTCTTTGCCTGGCACCAGTGAGATAAATGCACCGAAGGCAGCAGTTTTCACTACTGTACCTAGGTAGCGCTCCCCCACCTCTGGCATTGTTGGGTTTGCAATCTGATTAATTGCATTACGGGCGGCTTCTGCCGAAGGACCATCGGTAGCTCCAATGTAAATGGTGCCGTCGTCTTCGATGCTGATGTCAGCGCCGGTTTCCTCTTGGATCTGTTTAATAATTTTGCCCTTCGGGCCAATTACCTCACCGATCTTGTCAACGGGAACCGTGACCGCAATCACTCGAGGCGCCGTTGCCGCCATTTCATCAGGATTATCGATTGCTTCGTTCATAACTTCCAAGATGGTCAACCGGGCGTCGCGTGCCTGTGTCAATGCACTCGCAAGCACTTCAGCTGGAATTCCGTCAAGCTTGGTATCCAGCTGCAACGCTGTCACAAAGTTACGAGTTCCGGCAACTTTAAAGTCCATATCGCCAAATGCGTCTTCAGCGCCCAAAATATCGGTCAAGGCAACATACTTCTGCTCCCCGTCAACGATCCCAGAGATCAAGCCCATGGCGATACCGGCAACCGGTGCCCTCAAGGGCACGCCCGCATTAAGAAGTGACATGGTCGATGCACATACAGAGCCCATCGACGTTGAACCATTTGATCCCAGTGCTTCAGACACCTGGCGTATTGCGTAGGGAAATTCCGCACGAGTGGGCAGAACCGGCATAAGTGCACGCTCAGCGAGCGCACCATGTCCAATTTCGCGGCGCTTAGGCGACCCGACTCGCCCGGTCTCCCCGGTTGAGTAAGGCGGGAAGTTGTAGTTGTGCATGTAGCGCTTGCGACTCTCGGGGTTGAGTGTGTCTAGTTGCTGCTCCATGCGAAGCATGTTGAGTGTTGTGACTCCGAGGATCTGAGTTTCGCCACGTTCGAACAGTGCCGAACCATGTACTCGCGGAATGACGTCAACTTCCGCGGAAAGGGTACGGATGTCTGCCAAACCACGCCCATCAATGCGAACGCCGTCAGCAAGTACGCGTTGGCGCACCGAATTCTTCGTAACTGAGCGAAGTGCGGCACTGACTTCCTTTTCGCGTCCCGTAAATTTCGTACCCAGCGCTGCTAGCACCTCTCCTTTAATCTCGTCAAGGCGCTCTTCACGCTCTGCTTTAAAAACAATGGTGAGAGCTTCGATGACCGGTTTCGCGGCAATTTCCTCCACGGCTGCATACACGTCGTCTTCGTATTCCAAGAAAACTCGGAAGTCACCAACTGGCTTTGCGGCCGCCTTCGCGAGTTCGCTCTGAGCCTCGCACAGTGACTTGATGAACTTCTTCGATGCATCAAGCCCCTGAGCAACAACTTCCTCGGTGGGAGCGGTCGCCCCGCCAGCCACTAATTCAATCGTGCGTTCAGTGGCTTCAGCTTCAACCATCATGATCGCTACATCGTCGCCAGCAACCCGGCCGGCAACTACCATGTCGAACACTGCTTCTTCGAGTTGCTCATGGGTGGGAAAGGCCACCCATTGGCCACCTATCAGTGCTACGCGCACACCACCGATGGGGCCGGTGAATGGCAGCCCACTGAGCTGGGTTGAGGCGGATGCCGCGTTGATGGCCACTACGTCGTAGAGGTCCTTAGGGTTCAAGGACATAACTGTGACTACAACTTGGACTTCGTTGCGCAAGCCCTTTTTGAAGGTTGGGCGAAGTGGCCGGTCGATCAATCGGCACGTCAGAATTCCATCTTCGCTGGGGCGCCCTTCACGGCGGAAGAATGAGCCAGGGATTCGGCCCACGGAATACATGCGCTCTTCCACGTCAACCGTAAGCGGGAAGAAATCAAGTTGGTCTTTGGGGTGCTTTCCTGCGGTGGTCGCACTGAGCAGCATTGTTTCTTCATCAAGATAAGCGCATACCGAGCCAGCAGCTTGGCGGGCGAATCGTCCTGTTTCAAATCGAATAGTTCGGGTACCAAATGTTCCGTTATCAATAACGGCGCTTGCAGATACAATATCGGCCTGCATGGGGTGTCTCCTTACATTGTTTGAGACACTCGTGCGCTGCCGCCATGTTCGGCGGTCTCCGATCGAGATTCGCGGGTGCTCTCACCCGAAAATCACTACCGAGGACCGACATCCGCGGTGCGCCAAAAGTGTCTGATTAGTTACATTATTTTATTTCAATTGGTGTGGCAACGACACTCGTTGCCACACCGAGTGAAGTTATCGGCGTAAACCGAGACGTTCAATAATCGAGCGGTAACGGTGGATATCCGTTTTTGTGAGGTAATTAAGTAGCCGACGCCGTTGGCCGACCATGAGTAGGAGTCCACGACGGCTGTGATGATCGTGCTTGTGGGTCTTCAAATGTCCGGTGAGGTCTGCGATCCGACGGCTAAGCATCGCAATCTGTACTTCGGGTGAACCGGTGTCACCGGGTTTGGTGCCGTATTCGGCAATAATTTCTTGCTTTACAGCAATGTCTAGCGGCATTTATTCCTCTCGGGCGCACCTTCTCAACCACACAAAGGAGGTCGAAGTGGGCACTGACTTCATTGACACGAATCTGGAAGCGACCGCCTCCAAACCGTCTGATGGCATAACCTTAGCATTCTCTCCCTTACTTCATCACGCTGGCTCTGGCGGGAGTAGTTCTGAAACTGCTGCTACATCGACTCCGATTTGCACCAAGTAGTCGTCCAGACTCCCAAACACTTCCTGAGATCGAATAAATTCGGCGAACTCCACCCCCACGCGTGCCCCGTAAAGCTCCAGGTCGGTTCGATCCAGTACGTGGGCCTCCACGCGCTGGCTTCTTCCCTGAAATTGTGGGTTCGTTCCCACCGAAATGGCTGCGGGAAGCCGATCTCCTGACACAATCACGTAGCCTGCGTACACGCCATCTGCGGGGACGAGTAGCTGGTCATCCCAGTCCAAGTTTGCGGTTGGGTAGCCCAATTCACGTCCGCGCTGGTCTCCCCTCACCACCGTTCCGCTCAGGATAAAATTCCTGCCAAGCATTTCTGCGGCCAAGTGAACTTTCCCGGACCCGACTAACTCCCGAATTCGGGTCGAGGAGATAGTTCCATCAGATTGAACTAAATCAAAGATCTGTACCGAGAAGCCCAACTCAATTCCATTTTCCGTGAGCGTACCCGCATCCCCACTCCCATTTCGACCATATGTGAAATTCTCGCCGACCCAGACGATCTGCGCTCCTAGGCGATCTCGGAGAAAATCACGTGAAAACTCCAACGGGGCCAAGTTGGCTAATTCGGGTGTGAAAGAAACAACCTCGACGTGATCAACACCACATTGCGTAAGTAATTCCTTGCGGTGGGCCAGGTTGCTAATGGACTTGGGTGCATAGCCCGGCCGCACGACTGCATTCGGATGCGGATCAAATGTGCACACTGTCAAACTAAGGCCCGCTTGGGTTGCCGCCGTCTTTGCTGATGTTACAAGGGCCTGATGGCCTAGGTGAACTCCGTCAAAAATGCCAATGCAGACCAATGACTCAGATGTGCTCACATTCACAGGGTACTGGGTGACTGGGCACCGCTGGGAAAGACGGCAATATATGCGCACCTCTCATCGACTTTCTGTGCAATGGCCGCCAGTATTCCTTCGTGATCAACTAAGGCGATCACTGGTTGAGTACACACATCGGGCCAAGGAATTCGTTGCCCCATGCGCACCGCCGCGGACTGATCCACACCCACGTCGAATATCGGCCAGGTCAAGGCAGCCACTTGAGCAAGGGAAAGCGAATGCACCCATGGATCAGCGGCACTTTCTAACAAGTCCAAATCGTGCGCAACTTCTTGGCCGAATGCGCCCACCGAAGTGCGGCGCAACGCGATCAGATGCCCGCCCACGCCCAGCGCTTCCCCTAAATCTCGAGCGATAGCTCGAATGTAGGTGCCGGATGACACCGTGACATTAACTTCGATATCAAGGAAATCCCCATGTGAATCCATGTGAACAACCTCAAGATTGAGCACGGTGACATTTCGCTCGGGAATGTCAACCACCTGGCCATCTCTCACCCGCGCGTAGGCTCGGCGGCCATCGATTTTGATCGCACTCACTGAACTTGGCCGCTGCAAAATTTCACCACGTAACTCTTCAAGCGCCGCCTCGATCTCATCGGCGTGAAGATCACTCGCGTTGGTGAGCGGTCCTAATTCTCCTTCTCGGTCATCTGTTGAACTCGCCGCACCCAACCGGATCGTGCCGAGATACGTCTTTTGCGACGCTGTGAGGTGCCCAAGTAACCGAGTCCCCGAATTAATGCCCAGCACCAAGACACCCGTAGCCATCGGATCCAGCGTTCCTGCGTGACCGACTTTGCGAGTATTAAATATTCTGCGTGCCCGAGCAACTACATCATGTGAGGTGATGCCCGCGGGCTTGTCCACCAACAGCACACCTGCAGGCACCCGTGCAATGACGGCGCTAGTCCCCATGGGTCGCTAATCGCCTTCTGTCTCGCGATACGGGTTAACTTCCCCCGCATGATGTGCGCCTCTCGCTTGCTCATGCACACGTGCATCGGACGCCGCGGCCTCTCGCAAGAGCTGCTCAACGTGGGCCGCATTCTCCGGAATCGCGTCCAGGACAAACTCCAGCGACGGGGTGAATTTAACCCCGGTTCCCTTGCCCACTTCGGTTCGCAGCATCCCTTTACTCGAGGCCAAGGCGGCGGCGGTGGACTCCCGTTCCTCTTGGGTTCCTAGTACCGTATAAAACACGCTAGCGTCGCGCAAATCTGGAGTAAGTCGGACGTCTGTGATCGTGATGAAGCCCATGCGCGGATCTTTGATCCGTGTCTCCAAAGTTTGTGCAACTATCACTTTGATTCGATCGGCTAACTTTCGCGCACGCGCTTCACTGGCCATGATGACTCTCCTTGAGCTACTTGCGCGGCTTCTCACGCATTTCAAACGTTTCGATTACATCGTCGACCTTGACATCCTGATAGGAACCAAGATTGATACCGCACTCGAATCCTTCTCGAACCTCAGTGGCATCGTCTTTGAAACGGCGTAGGGTCGCAATTGTCAAATTGTCAGCGACAACAGCACTATCGCGTACCAATCGCGCTTTGCTATTGCGTCGAACCTCACCGCTGCGCACCAAACAACCAGCGATCGTTCCGAATTTGGACGATTTGAAAACATCACGCACTTCGGCCGTTCCAAGTTGAATTTCTTCGAACTCGGGCTTGAGCATTCCCTTGAGGGCTGACTCGATTTCATCAATCGCCTGGTAAATGATGCTGTAGTAGCGCACGTCGACGCCTTCATGGGTTGCGAATTCTGCAACCTTGCCTTCGGGTCGAACGTTGAAGCCAATAATAATTGCTTTAGATGCGCTGGCCAGCGTCACATCACTCTTGGTGATTGCACCGACCCCCCTGTGAATTACACGCAATGACACCTCATCGCCAACGTCAATCTTGAATAGCGCGTCTTCGAGAGCTTCAACCGAACCTGACACGTCACCCTTAAGAATCAAAGTGAGTTCTGACACTTCGCCGCGCTCAATTGACTCCAAAAAGTCCTCGAGTGAACGTTTCACTCGATTCTTTGCCAACATGGCATTGCGCTCGCGTGCTTGGCGCGTTTGCGCAATCTGGCGAGCAATCCGGTCTTCCCGGACCACCAAGAAGCTGTCCCCAGCTCCGGGAACAGACGTCAGCCCGAGCACTTGAACTGGGGCAGAAGGTCCAGCGATGTCCACCGTATTTCCTTGGTCGTCGAGCATCGCTCGAACACGACCAAAAGCATCTCCGGCCACAATCGAATCGCCCGGGCGCAGTGTTCCGCGTTGCACCAGAACGGTTGCAACCGGACCACGACCGCGATCCAGATGCGCCTCGATTGCAACACCTTGCGCGTCCTGGTGCGGATTTGCCAGCAGATTGAGTGCTGCATCTGCCGTCAACAACACGGCATCAAGTAGTGATTCGATCCCAATATCGTTCTTGGCGGATACGTCAACAAACATCGTGTCGCCGCCGAAATCTTCAGCTACTAAGCCGTATTCGGTGAGTTGCCCACGCACCTTCGTTGGGTCCGCGCCCTCTTTATCAATCTTGTTAACGGCCACCACGATGGGGACACCGGCTGCTTGGGCGTGGTTGAGCGCTTCAATCGTTTGCGGCTTTACGCCATCGTCGGCTGCGACCACCAAAATTGCAATATCGGTGACTTCCGCACCCCGGGCACGCATGGCTGTGAACGCCTCATGGCCGGGTGTGTCAATGAAGGTAATTGGACGTTCACCATCTTGGGAATGGGCAATCACCTGGTAGGCGCCAATGTGTTGGGTGATACCACCGGCCTCAACAGAGGCGACATTTGTCTTGCGGATTGCATCCAGTAGTCGAGTCTTACCGTGGTCAACGTGACCCATGACGGTGACAACGGGTGGGCGCGCTTCCAGATCCGCGTTTTCGCCTTCGTCTTCGCCAAACTCAAGATCGAATGTCTCCAAGAGTTCACGGTCTTCGTCTTCTGGCGAGACCACCTGAATCACGAAATTGAGTTCGGAACCCAATAATTCCAGCGTGGCATCGTCAATTGACTGCGTTGCCGTCACCATTTCGCCCAGACCAATCAGCACCTTCACCAAGTCAGCCGATGACGCATCGATTTTGTCCGCGAAATCGGTGAGGCTGGCGCCGCGTGGAAGTCGAACACTTTCCCCATTGCCGCGTGGCAGACG
>CAJIYV010000153.1 GCA_905181745.1 uncultured Actinomycetes bacterium
GATGAGTTCGCCGACTTCGACGGACGCGGAAGGGAACGCATACGGGTGCGAGACGGTACCCACCATGATCAAACCAATTTCGCTTGGCGCAATCTTAGCTCGTGCAATAGCAATTTTTGCGGCCTCCGCAGCCATGAAGACAACGGACTCGCCCTCACCTGCCCAACGCCGTTCGGTGATTCCGGAGCGTTCCCGGATCCATTCATCGGTTGAGTCGATTAATTCACAGACCTCAGTGTTGGTGACGACTCGCTTTGGGCGGTAGCTACCCACAGAAAGTATGCGAGCGTGTTTGGCGCCTGTGACACTGTTAAGCGTGGGCATCGGGGCAGGTCCTTTCAGGTAGGTTGTTCGGTGGGATGCAGGCGAAGCAGCGGCGCACCTGGAGAAACCGGGTCACCGTCGTGGACCAGCCATTCAATGACAACGCCGCCGTGCGCTGCGTAGATCGGAATTTGTTCGCGCGAGGTCTTAATGGAGCCAATGTGCGCGTGGGGCTGGAGTGAATCTCCCTCGGCGAAAGTGACGTCCGACGCGATAAAGATTCCTTTTGCGGGTGAAATCACCAGGCGCCAGGTGGGGCTGGTTTCAATTGTTGACTTCATTCCGTGTCTTTCAATCATTTTCCAAGCAGCCGGCAAGTCATCGGGTGTTTTAAGGGCCAGCGTGTCAACCCCGGGCATTGCACGTTTGGCCAGATTGGTGAGTGTCCCTGCGGGTGGAATTTCAATCATTGCGGTGATGCCAAGGTCAAGCATTGTTTCCATACAAAAGTCCCAGCGAACTGGCTGGGACACTTGGGAAACAAGTCGGCGGACAACGGCGCGACCGTCATGGACAACTTGACCGTCAGCATTGGAGATCAATCGAATTCGGGGATCGTGGGTGCTCATGGCATTGCCGATTCGGCCCAGGGTGGAGCTCGCGCTTGCCATGTGTTCGGTGTGAAATGCGCCGGCAACTTCAAGGGCCCGCACGCGGGCACCAGCAGGGGCAACAAAGCTTTCGATTTGGGCGAGAGTTCCGGCCACCACAATTTGCCCGGCGCCATTGATATTTGCCGGCGTGAGCCCGACCGCGGTAGCTGCGGAAATCACTTCTTCTTGGTCGCCGCCAAGAACCGCTGCCATACCGGTTGCCGCCACCGCAGATGCCGAAGCCATTGCGTTGCCGCGTTCGCGAACAAAAATCATGGCTTGCTCGGCGGTGAGGACTCCGGCGCCAACAGCTGCGGTAATCTCGCCGACAGAGTGGCCGGCGCCAGCACCGATGGAAGCGAATGCGGCGGAAGGGTGCGGGAACAGGCTGAGCAGCGTCACTAGCCCTGCACCAACGATAAGCGGTTGGGCGATAGCCGTATTGCGAATCGTGTCCGCATCTGAGGTGGTGCCGTGGGTCAGCAGGTCTACCCCGCTCACCAGCGAGAGCCATTCAATTCGTTCAGCCACCCCGGGGACATCGAGCCAAGGGGCGAGGAATCCGGGGGACTGGGCGCCCTGACCGGGCGCGACAACTACAAGCACAGCGCCACCTTTCCGTAGATATCCGCTAACTCGGGCCACATAGACACCAAGGTTTTGCGGTATTTCTTGTAGGAAACCTACAATAATGTCTGCGGAGGGCCTTTACCGGACATAGTTGATTCGACCCAGGATTAGTGCCAAGCGGACCGTAAAGGCGTCCCGAGAGTCGGTCAAGTCGTACCCGGTTAGCTCGGCGATCCCCTTGATTCGGTACCGGACGGTATTTGCGTGCACAAATAGGGATCGCGCAGTTGCCTCAAGGGATTGGCCGTTTTCCAGGTAGCTTTCGGCCGTATCCCGCAGGTTCGGGTCCCGATCTAAGGGCTCAAAAATATTTTCGATGATCTGCTGGCGGGCAGTAGCCTCTCCCATGAGTGCTCGCTCGGCCAGAAGTTCCCACGCAAACACCGGTCGGGGGGCGTGCGGCCAGGCGCCTGCAGCGGCGACACCAGAAACGCAGGTTCGGGCAGCAACACCGAGTTCGGCGAGGCCGGTGACCGATTCGGTGACGATCACGGGGCCGGCCCCGAAGTAGGGGGTCATCAGCCGGTGAGAAGAGTGCGGATCAAGCCCTGCCCCACCAATAATTACCAACATCACCGGACCGTGGATTCCGGTGAGTAAATCCAGGCTGTGGCTTCGGGCGGCACGGCGCATCACGGAAAGCGATTCTTGGTTGTCTGAGGCCGGTGGTGAACCGGCAAGAACAAGTGCCGGCCGATCCTGGGACCAACCCAATGCAGCAATTCGGCTCAGAATCTCACTGTCCACATCACTTCGAATCAGGGCGTCGAGAATCAGTGCTTCAAGGCGCGCATCCCAAGCGCCACGGGCTTCCGCCGCTCGCGCGTACACTTCCGCCGCGCTAAATGCGACCTCGCGGGAATACTGCAAAGTGGCAATGCGCGCGTGGGCCAGGTCCTCATTTTCGAGGAAGGTATGGAGTTGAGATTCCACCGCATCAATCGTGGTGCGAACAAGTTCAACAGTTTGTTCAAGTGAAATGACACTCGCTAATTCGCGCGGTGCAGCGCCGAATACATCAGTCGTGAGTTTGGGAACACTGGCGTCTGAGGATTTAGCCCAGTCGGAATACCAACCCATGAATGCGCCAATCCCCGCCTGGGCGACAACGGCGACCCAGGCGCGTTGGTCTGCACTGAGTTCCCGGTACCAAGGGAAAACTTCCATGCGCTTAACAGCCAGGGTGCCAAGATCACCCGAGGCAGCTTGCATGCGGGTGATCAGCGAATCAAGGTTTTCCGAGTTGGGCATCAGTTCCCATTAGCCTGTCGAGACGCCAATGAGTGAACCGACCGCATAGGTGATCGTTGCTGCACCGACACCCCACGACAATTGTCGTGTGGCACTGAAGACGATTCCGCGACCAGATAATCTTCCGACCACGCCACCCACAACACACAGGGCGATAATCGCAGCAGCAATTGCGGTAAAGAATGCGGCAGATCCCTCAAGGAAGGTGTAGGGAATCACTGCGACACTGGCACCGATCGCAAATGCAATGAAACTTGATACTGCGACCTTGACCGGGGATCCGAGTTGATCCGGATCTAGGCCAAGTTCTTCACGCGCCAACGTGTCCAGGGCAGTTTTCGGATCGGACATTATCTTGTCCGAAACTGACTTGGCCAAAGCCTTATCCAATCCTTTTGCCCGGTAAATCAGCTCAAGTTCTTTTGCCTCTTCCTCTGGCTTATCTCTGAGCTCAATGGCTTCCATTTCAATTTCCCGTCGGAAAAGATCGCGTTGGCTGGCAACGCTGACGTACTCACCCGCAGCCATAGAAAATGATCCAGCGAGTAGTCCCGCTAAACCAGCGAACAACACCGTACTGTTGTCGAGAGACCCGTTTAGGCTTGCTCCGGCAAAACCCATGACCAAAGCCGTATTGGACACCAGCCCGTCGGAGATGCCGAAGACCGCCGCACGAACCGCGCCAGAGCGATCAACCCGGTGCCAAGGCTCCCCACCTTTTGGCGCCGCGGTGGCGCGCGAGGTAATAGTGGGGATAGCCGTACCCCGGATCATGCTGCGGAACACCTCAGCGTGTTCGCGTTCGTCATCGGACATTGAATCAAGTGCCTCAGGTTCCTCGTCATACATGCCGGCGTTGGCGCCTTCATTTTGTTCCAAGGTTCCCAGGACGCTGTTAAGGCCGGTTGCCCGCGCGGTGTTGACGAGTCGTTGATCTGCGGGGTCAAGTTCGGTCGGCGCAGCCGGAATATCCACGCCGTACTCGGAAAGTTTTTCCAGCCAATGCTCGGCGTGGGCGTCTTCAATGTCGGCGAGTTCGATTAACGCGTCAGCTCGATCCCCGGTTACGGTTTCGGCGAGTGCGCGGTACAACAATGAAGCTTTGCGTTCGGCCTCGAGGTAGTGCAGAAACCGCTTAGGATCCTTACTCATGCTCAGCCCGAACCCTCCGTGTTTCCTGCGTCGGCTGCCGCAGGATCGAGTAGCTGATACTTGTGAATCGCTTGCGCGACGACCGGCTTCTCAACTTTACCCAATCCGGCAAGAGATGCCAGAGTTCGAACTGTGATGGATTCTGCGTCAACAAGGAAGTGTCGGCGTAGTGCGCCGCGCGTGTCCGAGAGCCCCCAACCATCTGTACCCAAACTTGCAAACTCGTTGGGAACCCATGAAGCGATCTGGTCTTGGACCGCCCGCATGAAGTCAGAGACTGCGATTACAGGGCCACTTGTTCCTGCCAGCCGTGTGGTGACGTACGCCTGTTGGGGTTCTTGCTCCGGGTTGAGGAGATTGTGACGATCAACTGCTAGGCCATCGCGGCGCAGTTCATTCCACGACGTCACCGACCATACATCTGCACTGACTCCCCAGTCATCACGCAGCAGCTCTTGGGCTTTGAGCGCCCACGGCACACCAACACCACTCGCCAAAATTTGTGCTTTAGGACCAGACGTCGCTGATTCATTGAGCAGATACATCCCCTTGAGAATTCCCTGAACATCAACGTTCTCCGGCTCAGCCGGTTGCACATAAGGCTCGTTGTACATGGTGAGGTAGTAGTAGACATTTTCTGAGTCTTCGCCGTACATCCGACGCAGGCCGTCTTGAACAATATGACCCAGTTCGTAACCAAATGCGGGATCGTAGGAAACCACGGCCGGGTTGGTGCTCGCTAACAGAATCGAGTGACCATCTTCATGCTGGAGGCCTTCGCCATTAAGAGTCGTGCGCCCAGCAGTCGCACCGAGGACAAATCCGCGCACCATCTGATCTCCAGCGGCCCAGAAAGCATCTCCGGTTCGTTGGAAACCAAACATGGAGTAGAAGATGTAGACCGGGATCATGGGTTGGTCGTGGGTTGAATAAGACGAACCGACTGCGGTGAAGGAGGCGACTGATCCGGCTTCATTGATCCCCTCGTGCAGGATTTGTCCGTCAGTTGCTTCCTTGTAAGAGAGCATCAGTTCGCGGTCAACAGATTGATATTGCTGGCCGTGCGGTGAATAAATTTTGGCGGTGGGGAACAACGAATCCATCCCGAACGTTCGGGCCTCGTCCGGGATAATCGGAACAAAACGCGCACCAATGTTTTCATCTTTAACCAAGTCTTTGAACAGTCGAACAAAAGCCATGGTTGTGGCAATCGCTTGATTACCCGAACCTCGCATCACCGCGTCGTATACCTGGTTGCCAGGAAGCACCAGCGGCCGCGACTTTTCCCGGCGCTGGGGAAGCGATCCACCGAGTTGACGGCGGCGTTCCATCATGTAAGCGAGGTTTTCGTCTTTCAGACCCGGGTTGTAGTAGGGAGGTAAATAGGGGTCTTCCTCCAGCTGGGCGTCGGAAATCGGAATGTGCAACCGGTCACGGAAATCTTTGAGGTCTTCGAGTGAGAGTTTCTTCATTTGGTGGGTTGAGTTGCGTGCCTCAAAACTTGAGCCAAGGGTCCAACCCTTGATCGTTTTGGCGAGGATTACCGTTGGTTGACCTTTGGTCTCGGTCGCTGACTTGTAGGCCGCGTACATTTTGCGGTAATCATGGCCACCCCGCGAGAGATTCCAAATATCCTCGTCGGACCAGTTCTGAACCAACTTTGCAGTCCGAGGATCCCGGCCGAAGAAATTGTCGCGAATGTAGCCACCGTCGTTAGCTTTATACGTTTGGAAGTCACCGTCGTGAGTGGTATTCATCAGGTTCACCAACGCGCCGTCACGATCGGCGGCAAGGAGCTCATCCCACTGGCGGCCCCACACAACCTTGAGCACATTCCAGCCCGCACCACGGAAAAGTGATTCAAGTTCCTGAATAATTTTTCCGTTACCGCGAACGGGTCCGTCAAGTCGTTGCAGGTTGCAGTTCACCACGAAGATCAGGTTGTCGAGTTCCTCGCGGGCAGCAAGACCGATTGCACCTACTGCGTCAACTTCATCCATCTCGCCGTCACCCAGGAAGGCCCACACTTTTTGGCCTGAGGTGTCGGCGAAACCACGATTGTCCAGGTACTTGTTAAACCGCGCCTGATAGATCGCATTGAGGGGGCCAATTCCCATAGATACGGTGGGGAATTGCCAGAACTTGGGCATAAGGCGTGGGTGCGGATAGGACGGCAGCCCACCGGCGCGGTGAGAAAGTTCCTGGCGGAAACCATCCATCTGTGATTCGGTGAGGCGCCCTTCAACAAATGCGCGGGCGTAAATACCGGGGGAGGCGTGACCTTGATAAAAGATCTGGTCGGCGCCCTCGGGGTGGTCAGGGCCTTTAAAAAAGTGATTGAAGCCCACTTCGTAGAGAGTTGCGGAGCTGGCATATGTGGAGATATGTCCACCAACGGAGACTCCGGGACGCTGGGCGCGGTGCACCATGATCGCGGCATTCCAGCGGATCATGGCCCGAATCCGGCGTTCTACAAATTCATCGCCGGGAAACCACGGCTCGTTATCGGGTGCGATTGAGTTGATGTAGTCGGTGCTGCGCAGGCTGGGAACCCCGACATTATTTTCTGCAGCCCGACGCAAGAGCTCCAACATGAGGAAGCGCGCCCGGTAATTACCGCCGGATTCAACCAGACCATCAAATGACTCCAGCCACTCTTGGGTTTCCGTCGGATCAACGTCAACATATTGGGTGGGGAGTCCACCAGCGAGAAGTGGTGAACGAGGGTTTATCACAACGGGTGCCTTTCCAGTTGTCACCGGCAGGATCACTGCCGGTGAGCGGAGTCGTGTGGCATGACAGGTGGTGACCGTGATGCCGATCCCTATCTTGGCGCATCCACAATCTGTGCGCGCATTCGCCTCTGTGGTGGCCATTGAGGGCTTTCGCTAGGCTATTGGCGTGACCTCTGCACAAAATAAGTTCATAGTTCTTTATTCAATCCACTTGCCAAATGGCTCCGACTTGGGTGAACTAGCGTCGTGAGCACATCACCCCAAGCAGTTGAGCGAGCTACCCGCCTTGCCCTTGCGAGCGGCCAGGTAGTCCAAGAAGTCGGATACGACTCCGATTGCGATATTGACCTGCGCGCAGGAGTCGTTGAGATTATTGGCATGGACCTCGTTGACCTGGATTACGACGACGTGGTTGACGCCGCCCTACTGTGGTTCCGTGAGGACGACGGTGACCTGACCGACGCACTCGTTGACGCAATTACCTCGCTGGCAGACCAAGGCGTTGTGTGGCTGCTGACCCCTAAGCCAGGGCGCGAGGGTCACGTTGAGCCCGAAGACATCGCTGAGGCCGCCCAAACCGCAGGCTTACGTCAGACCAGCACAATCAGCGCTGGTGAGAACTGGCAGGGCACCCGGTTGGTTCCACCGCGCGCTAAGCGTTAACCTCTACTGCATGGCACTTGGTATCGGCGATCGCGCCCCAGAATTCACCCTGTCCAATCAATATGGCGTGAAGGTGTCCCTTTCCGATTTTCGTGGCAAAAAAAATGTGGTGATCATGTTCTACCCATTTGCTTTTTCTGGGCTCTGCACCGGGGAACTGTGTACGATTCGTGATCGCGGCAGCGATTTCATTAACGAGAAAACTGAATTCTTAAGCATCTCCTGTGATCCAGTCCATAGTTTGAAAGCCTACTCCGAACAGGAGAGTTTCACCCACAGCCTTCTGAGCGATTTTTACCCCCATGGCGCTGTCGCCGATGAGTATGGAGCATTATTTGAAGACAAGGGTTTCGCGACTCGGGCTACCTTCGTCATTGACAAAGAGGGTTTTATTCGCTGGGCCGTGATTAATGGTCCAGGTGAAGAGCGCAATGCGGACGAATACGCGGCCGCATTGGCTGAACTCGCCTAACTTTTTTCTGGGGTCGGTTTCACAGGCCCAGTGTCGTCGTTTTCGCGAGTAGTCGCCTTATTGATTTCATTCACGTGGGAGACGATTCCGCCAATGAGCGCGATCTGCGCGGTCATATCGGCCCCCCGCACGGCCTGGTGGGCTGCGGTAACCCCAATATTCTGCGTAGGGTCATCGGTGGCCAAATTGTTGGCCGCCATCTCTAGTAGGTCGGCGAGCGGGGAAAGCGCCGCCGAAGGAATTTGGGTGTTCAGATTCGAGCGAGTTGCACTGCGAAGATCGTTGGCAATATTGAGCACCCGAGCGCTCATTATCTGATTGGATCGCAGCAACTCTTTGAGCGAACTCAATTCAACGCTGTTCGTCCGTGGGCTCCACTTGGAATGCTTGGCCAAGTCTTCGTATTGCACAGAAAGCCCCAAAACTTGATTGCGCAACTCAACCGCCTGCTCATGCCAATCCGCTGCATTTTGGGTGTTTGGCTCACCTCGCAGGTCACTTGCGATTCGGGCCAGTACTTCGGCCAATTGAATTTGAACCGCAGCCAAACCAGCCGCCAGTTTCTGCGTCTCTCGAGTGGGCGAGGCGAGAAAGGAGGCAACGAGTGCAAACAAGGCGCCAATCACGACGCCGGTGAATCGCTCTAAAGCCAACTCGGTGGTCAGGTGCGAGCCAACAACCAGAATCACCGTGACCGCCAAACTGGCAGCGACTGCGGGGGATTCATGTGGAATGCTGTACTGCATCACACGGGCCATAACAAAACTCAAAGCAACCAGAAGCAGAATCACAACTGCGCCACTGCCAATGATTGAGACAATGGCAAGAGCCGCAGCTGCACCCGCCAGTGAGCCGAGTAGCTGAAGGAATATTTCGTTAGTTGCGTGGTGGAAAGTTACCCGAGTTGCAACGACGGCGGTAATTGCTGCGGGTAAGGGGGCAGCGTACGCAATTGCATCGCTCACCAAGTAAGCAAAAAATGCGGCAAAGGATGTGAACACGGCTAACCGAAAATAGGTGGTTGGCTTAAAGCGCTGTGAACTCACTTCGGCAGTATCGCAGGGCAAGTAGCAGTGAGGTCTCAGGCGCTACCAAGTCAAGGTCGCGGTAGCGAGCAGTTGTGCTTCACCGTGGTCATGGGTGACGTGGATCATGGGGATCTTTTCGAGGCTTACCAGGTCTTTCACGTCAGCCAATAGCCGCATCCGGGTCGGTGAATCTAAAGCGCTGTAGGGCTCATCTAGCAGAAGGA
>CAJIYV010000154.1 GCA_905181745.1 uncultured Actinomycetes bacterium
ACCCTGCGGCAACATGTGGTCCACTAGATCATCGAAAGTAACTGCCCCAACGAGCGAACCTGTTTCGTCAACAACCGGCAACGCGACCAGGTTGTACGCCGCAAAACTACGCGTCAAGACGGATAGTGGGGTATCTGGCCGCATGGGCTCTAAAGATGTGTCCAATAAAGCCGAGACCAAAGAAGATGGCGGCTCCCGCAAGAGCCTTTGGAAGTGGCACACACCTAAATATTTACCGGTGGGAGTTTCCGTGGGTTGCCGGCAGACATACACCTGTGATGCGAGCGCTGGTGAAAGATCGGCGTTTCGGATCCGAGCGAGCGCATCAGCGACAGTTTCGTCAGGGGCCAAGACAATCGGCTCGCTCGTCATCATGCCACCGGCCGAGAAGTCGTCGTAACTCAGCAACCGTCGAATGTCATCGGCCTCTTCTGGTTCCATCCGTTCCAGTAGGTCCTCAGCGCGTTCGGGTGCTAATTCAGCAATCAAGTCAGCGGCGTCGTCGGGATCCATTTCTTCGAGGATGTCTGCGGCTCGCTCCGCCTCGAGCGCCTCCAGGATCTCAATGCGGTTCTGGTCCGTCATTTCTTCGAGTACGTCAGCTAAGCGTTCATCGTCGAGTTCGCGGGCGATTTCAGTTCGACGAGTGGGAGTCAACTCGCGAAGCATGGATGCAACATCAGCGGGCCGCAGTGAATCCATGGTGGCGAGTAGCTGTTCGGCTGGTTGATCCGGCACGGGTAGTGACATATTGGTGACGTCATTCCAATCAACAACCATTTTTTCGCTGCGTCGGCGAAACCCCTGAGTTGCTCGACGCACGAAAAGCTGGTCAACAAACCACTCGCGACTTCGCGACTGCTCAACGCCAACATCAATGATGGTTACCGGCTCACCCGAAGCTTGTAGCGCTACGGTTCGATCGAGCAGCTCTGCGGTGACGAGTGTTTCGTTTTTGCGTTGCTCGAACCGCCGGAGGTTTACCGTACCCGTGACAATTATTTGCCCGGAGTCAATTGTGGTGACCTTGGTCATGGGAACAAAAATTCGGCGACGCGGTGGAACTTCAACAACAAGCCCGGTCAGGCGTGCCGGCAAATTTCCCGTCCGGAGCACCACAATTGCGTCTCGCACCTTGCCCATTTGGTCGCCATTTGGATCAAATATGCCGAGGCCATTCAGGCGGGCGAGAAAGACGCGGGGATTCGTGCTCACCGGTGAAGGGTACCCCTTCACGGGTTCCTGGAAAAACATGTCAGGCTGATGACGGGGGTAGAGGGTCAATGGTGTTTGCTTCACCCGTGAGTTCACAGGCGCACAAAGGGTCAGGTCCAGGATCGGGTCCAGAATCAGTGAACCTTGGCCTGCCTCCGGTAGGAGACCTGATTTCCCTCGCGGTAGCCATTTTTTTCATCGCTCTGAGCGGACCGGTTATCGCCGCTACGGCAGCCCCCGTCTTAGCAATCGCCTTTTGGCGCTGCCTGATTGGCAGCGGCCTTACCGGGGTGTGGGTGGGGCTTAAAGACCGAAAATCCCTCCGATGCCTGACCAGCAGAGAGTGGCGCCTGACCGCGGTCTCAGGATTTTTTTTGGGTCTGCACTTTGCGACCTGGATTCCGTCCTTGGTGTTTACCTCCGTAGCCGCATCGACGGCTCTGGTTTCCACCCAGCCAATCTGGGCGGCATTTATTGCCCGTGCTCGCGGCGTCCGAATTAGCCGTGGATCATGGGTCGGGATTTGGATCGCACTCGGCGGGGTCTTGGTGTTGACCGGGGTCGATATCCAGATGGACGCCAGTCATTTGATTGGTGATGCATTAGCGCTAGCCGGCGCGATTTTCGCTGCCGCGTACATGTCGGTTGGGGCGGAAGTGCGAAAGAGTGTGCCAACGGCAACTATGACGTTTCCGCTTTATGCGGTTGCAGCACTCACAATCTTGCCACTGGTGTTCGTGTTCGAACAGGAGCTAATTGGGTTTGAACTCGAGGCATGGCTGATGATTCTTGGGATTACTTTGGGAGCGCAACTACTCGGCCATACATTGATGAACAAGGTATTAGCCCGTTCTTCTGCCACGTTTGTTTCACTTGCCATCTTATTTGAAATGCCTGGTGCGGCTCTCGTCGCAGCCATTTGGCTTGGACAAGCCCCACCGGCTGCGATTTATCCTGCAGCCGCCCTAATTCTGGCCGGGGTGATTCTCGTGATCAAGTCAAACCCTAAGAGCAAAACTCCGATGGAGACTTCGCCTATTTAAAAAGTTGTGTATTAGCGTTCCGTTTTGGCTTGCAATATCCGCGAAAGTGGAATCAAAATCAATGCCGCACCGACCGCAATTGAAATCCCCCAGCTCACACCCACTTGCTCGGCAATAAGACCCACCACTAATGGTGCGAATACGAATCCGGCGCGAGAAATCCAGCTAACGACAGTGATCGCGGTTTCGGGACTGGTGCCTTTGACAAAGGTAGCCGCGTGCATGGCAGCGGGAAAAAGAGTAGCAACGCCGAGTCCAACTACAATGCACGCGCCGATGTAGGCAAGGAAACTTCCGGCGACAAGTGCACAGGCAAGCGCTACGGCTGTGATACCCATGCTCACTTGTGCAACGAGTCGCTCACCAAACCGATTCACAAAAATATCACCAACGAATCGTCCAATGGTCAGGGAAATTGTGAAGGCGACTACGCCAAAACCAACCCGACTCGGATCAACTCCAAGGTCGGTGAAGTAAATCGATGACCAACGTTGTGGGACTTCTTCAACGATGATGGCGAGAACGGTCAGCAACCC
>CAJIYV010000155.1 GCA_905181745.1 uncultured Actinomycetes bacterium
GTCAATCACAGATTGACGTAGGTCAGCGACGCTCACCGGCTTACCATTGGTTACGCGAACTGCTGAGTCACCTCGGCCAATTCCGATTACGGTTCGGTTGCCGTACATCTCATTGAGGGTGGCGAATACGGACGCGGTGACAGTGATGTCTCGCGTAGCAGGATTGGTAACCATCGGGCCGACGGTGATATTGCGAGTTTCATTGAGAATCTTGCTGTAAATCACGTAGGGCTCTTCCCACAAAATATGTGAGTCAAAAGTCCATACGTATTTAAAGCCGTAAGTCTCTGCTCTTCGGGCAAGATCTACAACTCGCGCAGCCGGGGGAGTGCACTGGAGAACAACACCAATATCCATAACAACAACCTTCCTTGGGGATTAACTGTGGTTAACGAGTTTGAGGGAAACCTAAATCAACTGAGCTAGTTGCTGGGTCTGGCCAGCGTGACGTGATCGTTTTTGTGTGGGTATAGAACTCAATCCCCGCAGGTCCATACATATTTGCATCTCCGAACAAAGATGACTTCCATCCGCCGAAACTGTAGTAAGCGACGGGGACTGGAATGGGCACGTTAATGCCTACCATTCCCACCTGAATGTCGAATTGGAATTGACGAGCAGCCCCACCATCTCGAGTGAAAATGGCGGTGCCGTTTCCATATTGGTGGTCATTGATCAACTCAACGGCCTCCTCGTATGTGTCGACTCGAATGACCGAAAGAACAGGACCGAAGATTTCCTCGTCGTAGACCTTCATTCCTGGGCGCACATGGTCAATCACTGAGGGATTAAGGAAGTAGCCTTTTTCCGGGAGGACGCCTTCGCGCCCATCAATAACAACCGTTGCGCCCTCCGCCGCGGCGCCGGCAAGATAAGAAGCCACTTTGTCGCGGTGCTCCTGGGTGATCAGTGGGCCCATTTCATTGCTGGGATCTGTACCGGGTCCGACCTTGAGTGCCGGGATCCTCGCCGAGATCGCCTCAATGAGTGGATCGGCCACGCCGCCCACCGCCACGATAACTGAGATAGCCATACACCGTTCGCCCGCTGAGCCGAATCCGGCACTCACGGACGCATCGGCGGCCATATTGATGTCGGCATCAGGCAATACCACCATGTGGTTTTTAGCTCCGCCGAGTGCTTGTACTCGCTTTCCGTTCGCAGTCCCGGTTGAGTAAATGTATTTTGCGATCGGAGTTGAGCCGACAAAACTGACAGCTGCGATGTCAGGGTGTTCCAAGATAGTGTCCACCGCGAGTTTGTCACCGTGGACAACATTGAGAACTCCGTCGGGCAGTCCTGCTTCGGTGAGCAAGCGAGCCAACAGCACAGTAACTGAAGGATCCTTTTCACTCGGCTTAAGGATGAACGTGTTACCTGCGGCAATACCGTTGGTGAGCATCCACAAGGGGACCATCGCTGGGAAGTTAAAGGGTGTGATGCCTGCGACAACGCCGAGTGGCTGTTTAATCGAGTACACATCGACGCCACCGGAAACCTGTTCGCTAAATCCGCCTTTCATGTGGGAGGGGATTCCACAAGCAAACTCAATGTTCTCAATCCCACGGGCCAGCTCGCCGGCGGCATCGCTGGGTACTTTCCCGTGCTCGATTGACACGAGCCCCGCAATTTCATCGCGATGGGCAACCACCAATTCCCGGAATCGGAACATGATCTCGGCCTTCTTGGACAACGATGTGGCGCGCCAAGCCGGGAAGGCTGCCTTGGCAATTGCAATAGCCGAATTCATCTCGCTCACGCTAGCCAGACCAACCTGCGCTTGTTGTTCCCCTAACGCGGGATTAAAGACCGGACCAAAATTTCCGGATGTCGGTGTTACATCCTGACCGTTAATCCAATGGGGGATAGTTCGCATTTGTTTCTCCTTTATATCGGTCATGAGCGTGTAGCGGAAAATTAACACTACATTCAGACTGGTGCAGGGGCTAGATCAGATATTGACTCAGTCCGCGCTTGAGGTATTTACCGTGACCCATATGACCCAGATAGGCATTATTATCTACAATTACGGCGCCACGTGAGAGAACAGTGTCAACGTGACCGTCCACATTGAACCCCTCCCACGCCGAGTGATCCATATTCATGTGATGAGTCTTGTGGTAGCCAATTTCTGTGCGTCCGGAAGGGTTGTAGATCACGATGTCAGCGTCCGAGCCCGGGGCAATGACCCCCTTCTGTGGATATAGGCCAAACATCCGAGCTGGGGTTGTTGAGGTGATCTCTACCCAACGCTGGAGTGAGATTTTGCCTTCGACAACCCCCTGGTACAGCAGATCCATCCGGTGTTCAACCGATCCAATGCCGTTTGGGATCGCAGAAAAGTTTCCTACACCCAGTTCTTTTTGCTCCTTGAAACAAAAAGGGCAATGATCCGTGCTGACGATTGAGAGGTCGTTTGTCCGAAGATATTTCCACAGTTCCTCATGGTGCCCCTCGGCTTTTGAGCGAAGTGGTGTTGAACAGACCCATTTCGCCCCTTCAAATCCAGGTTGAGAGAGTTGCTCTTCGAGTGAGAGATAGAGGTATTGCGGGCACGTCTCACCGAAGACATTCCACGCATCATTTTTTGCTTCCTGCAAGATTTTGACGGCTTGCTTAGCCGACATATGGACTACGTAGAGCGGTGCACCGGTCATTCGAGCCAACATGATCGCTCGATTCGTGGCTTCGGCTTCGGTTTCCCAAGGCCGGGTAAGTGAGTGGTACTTGGGGTCGGTCTTGCCAGCAGCCAAAGCTTGTGACACCAGAACATCAATTGCAATACCATTTTCAGCGTGCATCATAATCATGCTGCCATTGTTGGCTGCGGTCTGCATGGCGCGCAAGATTTGACCGTCATCGCTGTAGAACACGCCCGGGTAAGCCATAAATAATTTGAAACTGGTAATACCTTCATTGACGAGTTCGTCCATAGCTTTAAGAGAGTCATCGTCTACTCCACCGATGATTTGGTGGAAGGCGTAGTCGATGTGCGTGTTTCCACGCGCCTTCTCATGCCATGCGGCGAGGCCGTCTTGGACCCGCTCGCCGAATTTCTGCACGGCAAAGTCAATAATTGTCGTGGTTCCACCCCATGCAGCGGCGCGTGTTCCGGTATCGAATGTGTCCGATGCGAACGTGCCACCAAAAGGTAACTCCATGTGGGTGTGTGAATCGACCCCACCTGGAATCACATATTTGCCAGCGGCGTCAATCACCACATCCGCTGTCGAGGTCAACTCGTTACCTAGTGAAGTATCGCCCGGGGTCAAGACTGCAGCTATTTTTTCGCCATCAATTAACACATCAGCAGCGATCGCGCCTTGCGGCGAAACCACCAAACCATTTTTGATCAAAGTAGTCATGTGAACTCCTCAAGCTAGGGGTGAACTAGGGACGAACGAGATCTTGGTAGGCATCAGGACGACGATCACGGTAGAACTGCCAGCGCGTCCGCACCGTCGTGATCAACTCAAGATCTAGGTCGCGAACTATGAGTTCTGGCTTATAGGCATCGCCCTTTTCGCCCACATAGCTGCCCTCAGGGTCAATGAAATATGACTGTCCATAAAAGTCGTCGTCTCCGAGATCTTCGATACCAACCCGGTTGATTGCGCCCACGTAATATTCGTTGGCGACCGCCGCGGCTGGTTGTTCGATGCTCCACAGGTACTGGGATAATCCGCGTGAGGTCGCAGACGGATTGAACACAATTTGGGCCCCGTTGAGTCCAAGGGCCCGCCAGCCTTCAGGGAAATGGCGGTCGTAGCAGATGTACACGCCCACTTTGCCTACGGCAGTGTCAAAGACGGGGTAGCCGCCATTGCCGGGACGAAAATAGAACTTCTCCCAGAAACCCTTGACGTGGGGGATGTGTTGTTTGCGGTATTTACCCAAATAGCTTCCATCGGCATCGATCACGGCGGCGGTGTTATAAAGGAAACCCGGTCCGGCATCTTCATACATGGGCAAAACCATGACCATCTCTAATTCGCGCGCCAATGCCTGGAATCTTTCCGTTGTGGGTCCAGGTATGGCCTCCGCGTACGCGTAATATTCGGCGTCTTGAACCTGGCAGAAGTAGGGCCCGTAGAAGAGCTCTTGAAAACAAATAATCTTCACCCCTGCGGCGGCAGCTTCTCGCGCGTACTCTTCGTGCTTAACGATCATAGATTCCTTGTCCCCGGTCCAATCTGTCTGAACCAAGGCGGCACGCACAACACTCATGTAGGACTCCAATTCAATGGGGATAGCGGCGGGAGGACATTTCTGCCCTAAAACATGCTTGATCATATGTTTTTACCCAGCATTAAGTCTTAAGTTACCCAAAATTTATACAAAACTGTGACTTTGCGCATTTTGGAGACGGTCGTGACAAAGTTGTGACCGTAAATGTTGATTATTCACTCTGATTGGGAGATCGTTGCGTTAACTGAACCCATATCAATTAATGAGTTACCGTCCGCGTCAACCAGAATCCCGCCACCGGCTTTTGTGACGAAAACCGGAGGCCCGAGGCCCACACCCGAGGAAACTGCATCTTCCTTGCGGGCGAGCAATCCCCGTGAACGAGGGCCTGGCAATTCGGTTACTAAATTGCGCTCCTGGGTAACTCCGTTAATAACTTGTTCCGCAGCGATGGTCATAGGAATTCCTTTGAACAGCGAGAGGGCGGACCGATTGGGGCAAGCATAGGGTGAATGCAGAGCAGGCGACCCCATCATCTCCTAAACTGCACCTGTGAATAAACCGCGCACCGGACCAATTCGAGTGGTGATTCTTGGCAGCACCGGTTCAATCGGTGTCCAGGCACTGGACATTATTCGACGAAACCCAGACCGCTTCACTGTCGTGGCCCTGTGCGCGACCGGTGCGAATGCCCAAGCTTTGGCTTCGGCGGCCATCGAATTCGAAGTTGAAGTCGTGGGGGTAACGCGTGGAACATGTGGCGAAGACGTGCAGATGCATCTCCTCGCAGGCGTACAAGATCGCGGTTTTTCCCAGGGGGATCACGTTCTGCCCGAGTTGGTCATTGGCCCAAGCGTTCCGGAACAATTAGCCCGACTCGATGTGGACATCGTGCTCAACGCGATTGCGGGAGCCGCTGGCCTCAAGGCAACTTTAGAAACCCTGGCCGCAGGCAACCGATTGGCCTTAGCAAATAAGGAGTCTCTCATTATTGGAGGGGACTTGGTCTCTCACCTTGCCCGACCGGGTCAGATTATTCCGGTTGATTCGGAGCATTCTGCTGTCGCCCAATGCTTGCTCGCGGGAAAAAGCTCTGAAGTGCGAAAACTTATTATTACTGCGAGTGGGGGTCCATTTCTCGGGAAAAGCCGAAAGCAATTAGAAAAAGTCAGCATAGACGATGCGCTGGCGCACCCCACCTGGAAAATGGGGCCTCTGGTCACCATCAACTCTGCAACCTTAGTGAACAAGGGTTTGGAAGTAATCGAGGCGCACCTGCTGTTTGACGTGCCGTTTGCCGATATCGAGGTAACCGTGCATCCGCAGTCAGTGGTGCACTCTATGGTGGAGTTCATCGATGGTTCAACAATCGCACAAGCCAGTCCACCCGACATGAGAATTCCCATTGCTTGGGGCCTGTCCGCCGGGCGAGAAATATTCCGGGTGCCCGAAGCTGCGCCAGCATGCGACTGGAAAACGGCGTCAACGTGGGCATTTCAGCCATTGGACGAGGAAGTGTTCCCTGCGGTGGGACTTGCCCGGGTCGCCGGTGAGGCGGGGGGCACCGCACCCGCCGTATTTAACGCTGCGAACGAGGCAGCCGTGGCAGGCTTTCTGGCCGGCGAGATCACATTTATGTCAATTGTGGACCACATTGAGCACGTGTTACATCTTCACCTAGCCGGATCGGGTGACTTGGGGACAGGAAGTTCGTTCGTATCAGGGAACGCGCTTACACTGGAGGACGTCTTAGCCGCTGACGGCTGGGCGCGTGAATTTAGCCTTGGCGGCTCACTTGGCAGCTAAACAGCGGCGGAAAAGTGTTATCACTGGAAAGGGCGGATAGGTGTTAGAGGTACTCGGCATTGTGCTCTTTGCACTCATTATTGGCCTTTCGATTGCGCTCCATGAAGTGGGACACCTTGTGCCTGCCAAGAAATTTGGTCTTCGCGTACCGGATTACATGGTGGGTTTTGGCCCGACAATCTGGTCCAAGGTTCGTGGCGAGACGCGATATGGCATCAAAGCAATCCCATTAGGTGGGTACATCCGAATGGTCGGGATGCTTCCTCCAGCAAAAGATGACCCCGAAGGCCGATCACGCTCGATGTCGACCGGACGATTCGCATCTTTGGTTGCTCAAGCGCGGGAAGCTTCATTTGATGAAATCCTCCCTGGTGACGAGAGCCGCTTGTTCTACAAGCTGCCGGTACATAAACGCGTGATCATTATGCTCGGCGGCCCGGTAATGAACCTGGTATTGGCTTTTGTCTTCTTCGCGATAGTGCTCGTAGGAATTGGTCTGCCGCAACCTTCACTCAATGTTGCTGCTGTTGTGCCATGTACACCAACGCTTTTGCAGCCCACTGGTGATTCCTTACCATCGGGAGCCTGCCCGGAAGGAACTGTGTCAACCCCAGCGACCCAGGCCGGATTACAAGGGGGCGACACGATCGTCTCGGTGGGTGGACAATCGGCGACGACGTGGGAACAGGTAACAGATTGGATCGTTGCAAATCCCAATGTGGAGACAACCCTTGTAGTTGATCGCGGTGAAGGTCAAGTCTCGCTGCCACTTTTTGTTGCCGAAGTCACCCGACCGGTCTACGACGAAAACGGGGTTGAAACAGGGGAAAGTAACACGGTTGGATTCCTGGGCATGCGTCCAACGTTCGAGTACGAACGGCAGTCAATAACGACGGTTCCGGGTTTCATGTGGGATATCACAGTTCGAACAGTTCAGGCTTTGATCTCGCTACCTGTGCGGCTGTATGAACTGGTAACTGACACCTTGCTGGGGGGACAAGACCGAGCAATTGACGGACCAGTATCGGTCGTTGGTGCCAGTCGGCTTGGTGGAGAGATCGCGAGCATGGATTCCCCCTTATCTTCCAAAGCAGCTACATTTCTGGGGCTGGCCGCCTCGTTAAATCTTTTTCTTTTCCTGTTTAACTTGATTCCGGTTTTACCCCTGGACGGTGGTCACGTAGCCGGTGCTCTCTATGAAGGAATAAAGCGTCAGATAGCTCGGTTCAGGGGCACACCAGACCCGGGTCCGGTGGATACCGCCCGGTTGCTTCCGGTGGCATATGTAGTTGCCGCTGTGCTCGTGGCCATGGGAGTAATTGTGATTTGGGCTGATTTAGTGAAGCCCATCTCGCTGGGTTAAACAATAGGGCCGATAATGGGGTAGTGAGCATTGATCTAGGAATTCCTGCACCACCACCACCGGTCGTCGCGCCGAGGCGCAAGTCGCGGCAACTGATTCTTCAGCACCGCAACAAGTCGCTCGCCGTGGGAGGCGACGCGCCGGTAAGCGTTCAATCGATGTGCACGACCGTGACCGCCGATGTAGACAGCACCTTGCAGCAGATCGCTGAGTTGACCGCTGCTGGTTGCCAAGCTGTCCGGGTTGCCGTGCCAACCCAAGACGATGCTGATGCGCTAGCGCAGATCGCAAAGAAATCTGGAATCCCGGTGATAGCCGACATTCACTTCCAGCCAAAATACGTTTTTGCCGCGTTAGATGCTGGCTGTGCGGGAGTTCGAGTCAATCCAGGAAATATCAAAAAGTTTGATGACAAAGTTGGTGAGATAGCCAAGGCTGCTTTAGAAACTAGGACCCCGATTCGCATTGGGGTGAATGCAGGCTCCCTCGACCCACGGCTGCTGGAAAAATACGGTAAGGCCACGCCGGAGGCCCTTGTTGAATCTGCCTTGTGGGAAGCATCGCTATTTGAGGAACACGGTTTTGGAGACATCAAAATTTCGGTCAAGCACCATGACCCGGTGATCATGATGATGGCCTACATGCAATTGGCGCAACAGTGCGACTACCCATTGCATTTGGGCGTGACTGAGGCAGGGCCAGCCTTTCAAGGAACGATTAAGTCAGCCGTTGCATTTGGTGGGCTGCTCTCGCGGGGAATCGGTGACACAATTCGCGTGTCACTTTCGGCGCCTCCGGTTGAAGAAATAAAAGTCGGCATCGGAATTTTGGAATCCTTAAATCTGCGTCAACGCGGACTCGAAATCGTCTCTTGCCCCTCGTGTGGTCGCGCTCAGGTTGATGTGTACACCTTGGCCGAACAGGTGACGGCAGGGTTGGAAGGCCTCGAGGTTCCGCTTCGAGTCGCGGTTATGGGTTGTGTCGTCAACGGACCCGGTGAAGCCCGCGAAGCTGATCTCGGTGTGGCTTCGGGTAACGGAAAAGGGCAAATCTTTGTCAAAGGTGAGGTCATCAAGACAGTTCCTGAGTCGCAGATCGTCGAGACACTTATCGAGGAAGCCTTGAAACTCGCGGAGTCCATGGAAACCAAAGGCGAGCCCTCCGTCATCACGGTTTAGCCCACTCAGATGAGCATTACTCAGCGCGAACCACCCGTGAGCTTTAGTTCCGGCGCCGTTCGTAACGTCTTGCAGCGCGAGCTCCCACAAGCGCTCGCACTCGCACAACAAAATGCCAAGGTAAACGGGTTCGTCATCAGCCGGATTGAGGCAGCTCTCATTGACCACTGGAGGCTAGGTGGGGCGCTTTGGGGTTACGTAAATGCAGGTGAAATTCACAGCATGCTTTTTGTTGGGGCAAATATTGTCCCGGTGAACACTGACGCATCAGCGCGCAGTGCATTTGCTCAAGAACTGATTCGAGCCGGCCGGCGTAGTTCATCTTTATTGGGCCAGCAGTCGGAGGTACTGGGGATTTGGGAAGGCATGGAGAAGTATTGGGGCAAGGCCCGCGTGGTGCGCGAGAATCAGCCGTTTCTCGTAATTGACCGCGAGCCTGAAGTTCCCACTGACCCAAGGGTGCGCCCGGTGCAAAGCGATGAGATCGACATGTTGTTCCCAGCGTGTGTGAACATGTTTACCCAAGAAGTGGGAGTCTCTCCAATTGCTCATGGGGGAGAAGTTCAGTACCGCAGGCGGATCGCCGAAGTAATTAGCTCGGGGATGGCATTCGCTCTCATTGAAAACAGTCGGGTACTTTTTAAGGTTGAAGTGGGATTTACCACTACCGATGCGGCCCAGATCCAAGGCGTGTGGGTTGACCCCGGACTAAGAGGCCAAGGCCTTGCCGTACCAGCGCTGGCAGCTGCGATTGTGCAGATCCGCGAAGCATTCGCGTCAAGCGTCACCCTGTATGTAAATGACTTCAATATCCCTGCGCGCAAAACCTATGCACAACTTGGTTTCGAGCAACACGCCACCTTTGCCACAGTCTTGTTTTAACCTCAGGGGGAGTAACGGTTCACTGGCTACTACTCTCTGACGCATAGGTGGAAGATCCGCCCACTACAGGTGAATAGATCAATTGAAATTGAGGTAACCGTGATTCAGCGCATGTCAACTCTTTTTGTGCGGACATTGCGCGAGGATCCGGCCGACGCAGAAGTACCCAGCCACAATTTGCTAGTGCGGGCCGGTTACGTTCGCAGAATTGCCCCTGGCATCTTCTCGTGGTTGCCACTCGGCTATCAAGTGTTTCGCAATGTAGAGGCGATCGTCCGCGAGGAAATGAATCAAGCGGGTTTTCAAGAGGTGCACTTTCCCGCATTACTGCCGCGTGAAGCCTATGAAACGACCGGTCGTTGGACCGAATACGGCGACAACCTTTTTCGCCTCAAAGATCGTAAGGGCAATGACTACCTCTTA
>CAJIYV010000156.1 GCA_905181745.1 uncultured Actinomycetes bacterium
CGTCCCCGTATGATTTTGCACTCAGGGTGTGTTCCCCCCAAGCAAGGCCCGTAAAAGTAAGACTTATGAGCAAGACCGACAGGAGTTCGTGGTGTACGCCATAGTTAAAGCCGGTGGACGGCAAGAAAAGGTTGCTGTAGGCGACCGCATAGTGGTGGACCGGGTTCCCGGCGCACCGGGTTCAACGTATGAACTCCGAGCGTTGCTCCTCGTTGAAGACGGAAAAGTCACCAGCGATTCAGCAGCACTCGCCAAGGTCAAGGTGACCGCTGAGGTCCTTGATCATCATCGCGGAGTCAAAATTGACATTCTGAAGTACAAAAATAAGATCGGTTACCGTCGTCGTCAGGGCCATCGCTCTGAGTTGACCGCGGTTAAGGTCACCGACATTGCGGCAGGGAAGTGAACCATGGCACATAAGAAAGGTGCATCCAGCTCCCGGAACGGACGCGACAGTAACTCTCAGCGCCTCGGCGTGAAGCGTTTCGGCGGACAAGAAGTCAACGCTGGGGAAATAATTGTCCGTCAGCGCGGAACCCACTTTCACCCCGGCAACAACGTGGGACGAGGCAAGGACGACACCCTTTTTGCACTGAGCGAGGGCGTCGTTGAGTTCGGAACTGCCCGTGGCCGCCGAGTTGTCAACATTGTCCTTGGAGCGTAATTCTCCATACATTGTTTTAGCAAGGAAGGCGGGTCCACTGGGCCCGCCTTTTTTCATTTCGCGAACAGATAAGGAGGTGAACTGATGGCAACATTCGTTGATCACACAACAATCCACGCCCAAGGCGGTAATGGTGGCCATGGTTGCGCCTCGGTCATGCGTGAAAAGTTCCGACCACTGGGTGGACCCGACGGCGGTAACGGTGGTCGTGGCGGTGATGTGGTTGCAGTTGTTGACCCTCAGGTAACGACCCTCATGGCATTTCACCACAGCCCACACCGAACGGCTGACAATGGCAAGCCGGGGCATGGCGCGAACCGACACGGTGCGAACGCGGAAAACATCGTGCTTAATGTTCCCGCGGGAACAGTTGTTCGCGCCGCCAACGGTGAAGTGCTCGTAGATCTACTTGTCCCAGGTGAAACATTCGTAATCGCCCAGGGTGGTCGAGGTGGCCTAGGCAATGCGTCCCTGGCTTCGCCGAAGCGCAAAGCTCCAGGTTTCGCGCTCCTTGGCGAGCCGGGCAGCCAACGCGAAGTTGTGCTTGAACTCAAAACTGTTGCTGACGCCGCTCTCGTGGGTTTCCCTAGCGCCGGTAAATCCAGTGTAATCGCGGCGATGAGCTCAGCAAGGCCCAAGATCGCGGACTACCCCTTCACCACGCTGGTGCCCAATCTTGGCGTCGTGACCGCCGGCGACGTTGTCTACACGATCGCAGACGTGCCTGGGCTCATCCCGGGCGCGAGTCAAGGCAAAGGCTTGGGCCTTGATTTCTTGCGCCATGTGGAGCGGTGCAGTGTGATTGTGCACGTACTGGATTGTGCCACCCTTGAGCCCAATCGTGACCCACTGACTGATCTGAAGATCATTGAATCAGAGCTCGAGCAGTATGGCGGCCTTGATGACCGACCACGGCTCGTTGTTCTCAACAAGATCGACGTTCCTGAAGCCCGGGATCTCGCCGACATGGTGAATCCAATGGTTGAGGAGATGGGCTATCAGGTATTCGAAATTTCAGCGGTTTCCCATGAAGGTTTGCGGCCGTTGAGTTTTGCTATTGCCACACTGGTGGCAGAAAAGCGCGCAGCTGAAGCGGCAGTTGAAATGCCACGAATAATCCTAACCCCGAAGGCAGTTGACGACTCGGGTTTCACGGTTTCCTTTGAGGTCGAAGGCTTCCGGATTCGCGGTCACCGCCCAGAGCGCTGGATTCGACAAACAGATTTCGGTAATGACGAAGCGGTCGGTTACCTCGCTGATCGGCTAGCCCGGCTGGGCGTGGAAGAGGAGTTGATCGCTGCCGGCGCGACGCCCGGATGTGCAGTAATGATCGGTCCCGAAGAAAACGCGGTCGTGTTTGACTGGTTCCCATCGGTTGGTTCGGCAAGCCAAGGTCCGCGTGGAAGTGATTCACGGCTCGAGACCCGAACCGAGTACCTGTCCTAATGTCAGCGACTCGGACTTCGATTGCAAGAGCTGGTCGAATTGTTGTCAAGATTGGATCATCGTCGCTTTCTTCAGTTGGGGGTGGGCTAAAGAACGATGTTGTTGAGCGTTTGGCAGATGCCGTTGCTCGGCGACGCAATAGCGGCCACGAAATAATTGTCGTTTCCAGTGGCGCCATTTCGACCGGGATGCCGGCACTTGGGTTAACCAAACGACCAAAAGATCTACCAACCCAGCAGGCTGCGGCCAGCGTTGGGCAAGGAATTCTGCTGGCCGCCTACACGGCTGCATTTGCCCGGCACAACATCACCGTTGGTCAAGTGTTATTGACAAGTGAAGATGTGGCGCGTCGCAGTCACTATCGTAATGCGCAACTCACATTTGATCGGCTACTAGAACTTGACGTACTCCCGATTGTTAATGAAAACGACACGGTTGCAACGGACGAAATTCGACTGGGGGACAACGACCGACTTGCAGCGCTGGTTGCGCATGTCACCAATGCGAATGCTTTGATTCTGCTCTCTGATGTTGACGGACTCTACGACGGGCCGCCGCACCGACCAGACTCTCGACATATCCCCGAAGTTGGGCACCACTC
>CAJIYV010000157.1 GCA_905181745.1 uncultured Actinomycetes bacterium
GCGGCAAGAACTGCCGCAGCCACACGTAATGCCGCAAGGTGCGCTGCGGAGTAACGCTCATGGGGCGTGTGTGCGACTACGGCTTCTTGCAAACTTTCTTGGGCGCAATGCAGTAGCTCTAACGCTGGACGTCGCGTGAACTTTCCAACCATGTGCAAATCCCTTCGGGTTGACCGACAAAACATTGGTGTCGAAAGGACACCGACTTTTCTCGACCCACCCGCACACAATCCAGTCACCGGGGCCGGGGTCGAATCGACCCCGGTGACTGTGATCATGTGGTGGTACTTACTGACCCAACCGCGCCTAGCCGCGAATCCGGGCCCGGGAGGCAGTTCAAGCAGGTAAAATCGAACACCTGTTCGAACACGCCCAAAGATAGACCCGGTCACTGACATCCGTCAACCCCACCCCCAAAACCCCCTCTAAACTCCCGTATCTCCTCTACGAGACGCGGATGCGACACAACAGATGCGGGGTTGTGACCTAGCCGTGCACGGACGCGACCGAACTGCCCCCACAATGAAGCAATGCATTCTTCCTCTGTCGCAAGCAACCTTGATTCCTTGCACGAACTCCCCCTGCGCCGGATTCCCCGCCAACGACGATCCCGCCGTCGGGTCGCAGACATGATTTCTGCGGCAATTGACCTACTCGTACTCGGTGGGACCGAAGCGGTGACAACCAGTGCCGTTGCCGAAAAAGCTGGTGTCCCAATCGGTTCCGTCTACCAGTTCTTTCCCGACCGGGGAACCCTCCTCCTTGCCGTGGCTGAAGTTTCCAGCCGCCCATTACAAGAAACTGCACAACTGATTAAGGCCGACTCAGTCACCAGAGCCGAACTCGATCCGTGGCTCATTACCGTGTTGACACGACTTGAAGAACAGTGGTCTAAGCACCCAGCAGATATCGCCGCCTGGAACGCCCTCGTTTCTGTTCCCAACATGAATTCGGTTACTGGCCCAATCTTCACCGACTTTGTCACTGCGTTAACCGCTGGAATTATTCAGCATCAAAAACCCGCGCACCTCACTGAAAAAGAAACATATGAGCTGTGCCGGGTGCTGATAACTAGCCTGACCGCAGTTTTGGCTTCTTCCCTCGCACCTAAGCGAAGTCACGCCATGACCGCCTTTAATACTTGGGCATCTCACATGTTCGTACCAGCGCAATTGAACAGCAGCATTACACTTTAGACATGTCAGATGCTGAACAGCAATCGGTAATTCATGTCCGTAATGCCTTAAAACTACTTGGGGCCCGCGGCGAAATTCGTGCCCTTGATGACAGTGCCAGAACTGCCAAAGAAGCAGCTGACGCATTAGGAATTGAAGTTGGTCAAGTTGCCAGTTCACTTATTTTTCTTGCCGATGGCAAACCCATTCTTGTCATGGCTTCAGGCAAGCACCGGGTAAATACTAATAACGTTGCTGCAGCACTCGAAGTCGATGAAGTTACTAAGGCCACAGCGGACGACGTCCGCGCAGCTACCGGCTATGCAATTGGTGGCGTGGCGCCCGTAGGTCACCCAGAACAATTACCCACAATCGTGGACATCTCGTTGAGCCAATATGACCAAGTCTGGGCAGCAGCTGGTCACCCGCATTACGTCTTCCCAACAACCTACGACGAGCTGCTGCGCATCACCGGTGGGCATGCGGCCGAAATCAGCGTCTAAATAGCGGTAATGACCCCAGGAAGAATCAAATGTCGGCACGAACTGGCCACGCCGGATTGCTAGCCTTGGGCTGACATGTGCGAGAACCTGGTAATCATCCACCTGCAACCAAGTGATTGGGAGCGACTTCGCACAATTAGGTTGGCCTCGCTTGCAGAGAGCCCCGATTGGCTTTCCGGTGGAGGCCATGAATTCGAGTCCACTGCCCCCATCGAATTTTGGCAGGACCGGATAACTAGTGACATGTGGTTTATCGCAGTAGATCACGATCGCGATATTGCAGTAATGAATGCCGGTGACCCCAACCCCAACTTCCCCACCAGCCGCTGGTTGCAGGCGTGCTGGATCGAACCTGGTCAACGTGGCCGTGGAGTGTTAACTGCCATGATCGAGTTCCTTGACGGCTTTGGGTCACGCCTTGGCTGGGAAAATCTTGGACTCGGAGTGTGGTTGGGAAATGATCGGGCGCGGACTGCCTATGCGCGAGTCGGATTTACCTCACTCACCGATCCACTACCAAGCCGGAAGAATCCAGAAAAGTTTTATATTGCAATGTCCCGGGGGATAAAGCGCTCCCACTCAGACTAATTGTTCACTCTCAACGAGTGCTTTCAATCGCACCAGCGTCTTTAAAATCGCTTTTTCATTATTGTCATAGGCATTTATCAACTTCAATGCGGGCGGGAAGCGCGAGGTTGATCCGTCAAAAGTCTCGATTACTTCTGTTTGATGGTCATTGATTGCAATAAGTTGGTAGCGCCAACGATGATGACCGGGATGACACCAGGCGATCTGGCGATCCTGTTCAAATTCTTTGACAGTGTTCTTTATTCGATAAGTGACAACCCAGTGCATGTCAATACCGAACTTGGAATCAAGTTCAAGCACATCTGGGCCGCGAACATTTCCTTTCACAGTGCCGGAACCGTCAAAGTCAACGTGTTTGCGCGGATCGCTGAGGTACGCAAAAATAACTGCTGCCGGGGCATCAATAACAATTTTTCCCGACCGCACGTATTTTTTTCCAGTGTTGATGTGGGTTGCTCGCACACGCTCCGCCTATTCTGTGGCTTATCCCGGTCTGAGAGTGAGACCCTGCCCCCATGTCCGATCGGGTAAATTGTAGCCACACCACTTCAGGTGTACCAATACATTTCTCGTATGCTTAGGTGTTATGAGCTTGCGGGTATACAACGGGCCCCACTCAGTAAGTGGCGGCGGTCGTTCCAATTGGGTTCGTTTTCTTCCTTGGATATTGGCCGGTACGACCATTCTCGGTCAAATTTTGTGGATTTTGGCATCAGGCGACTTTCGCACGGTACTCACGGTAATCACGGTGACAACTTTCTTCCTCGCCAGTGTGAGCCACGCATTCTTGCTCCGTGGACTCGCTTGGACCCTGTCGTTTTTTAGCATCACCTTGGTTTTTGGTTGGCTCATCGAGGTACTTGGCACCAGCACCGCATTCCCGTTCGGTGACTACGACTATTCCGACGCACTCGGCGCCACTGTCCAAGGTGTACCCATCCTGATTCCTATGGCCTGGTCCATGATGGCGTATCCGGTAATGATGGCAACCCAGCGAATGGCTGCCACCCCGCTAGCGACCGCATTTATTGGTGGCTGGCTACTCGCATCCTGGGACCTATTCCTAGATCCCATGATGGTCGGTGAGGGTTACTGGACATGGAATAATCTCGGTTGGGTACTTCCCGGAATTCCGGACATCCCGATGCAGAACTTCCTCGGCTGGCTACTCGGTGCCATTGTTCTAGCCTTTGCGCTGAATCTGCTCCCCCGCAAAGTTGCCAACGATACGGTCCCGAACACGTTACTTATCTGGATTTACGTTTCCAATGTGATTGCAGCCGCAATCTTCTTCGGCCAAATTGGGGTTGCACTGTGGGGTGGAATTGCAATGGGTGTGGTGATCTTGCCCTGGATCTGGCGAATTTGGAGTCAACCTCAGTGGTAGTTCTCCCCCTGGCAAGTGCACTTTCCATTGCTGTCACTGCTCACACCGCATTTAATCTCACCAAATTGCGGGCACCGAGTTGGAGCGGTGAGTTGATCAGTGAAAAAGTAAGTGTTCTGATCCCGGCTCGCAATGAAGAGGGTCACATCGCACTTACAATCGAAAGTGTTCGGAACCAAATTGGTTTGTCGGATTATGAAATAATTATTCTTGATGACCAATCATCTGATTCCACTGCCACAATTCTTGGAGACATATCATCACATGATCCTCAGGTCACTGTTGTGACCAATGTTGTTAATCCACCGGATGGTTGGCTGGGAAAACCACATGCGTGCCACCTGCTTTCGCAAGCGGCGACCGGAAGCGTGCTGGTTTTTGTGGACGCAGATGTAATCCTTGAGCCGACTGCGATTGCCGCCTGCGTGGATTTGCTAAGAAACAAAAACTTTGGTTTGGTCGCGCCATATCCCCAGCAGTTGGCAGGCACTTCAATTGAGCGTCTTGTGCAGCCACTCGTAACTTGGTCCTGGGTTGCCACCATGCCACTGGGGATTGCTGAAACTTCCCTGCGTCCATCACTTTCGGCGGCGAATGGGCAGTTCCTGATTTTTGATTCACTCGCGTACTCCACGTCCGGTGGCCATGCCAGAGTTAAAGGCGAGGTGCTTGAAGACATCGCACTTATGCGCTCCCTCAAGTTAAGTGGTTATCAATGCGCAACCGTCAACGGCAGTGAATTGGCCCACTGCCGCATGTATGAAGAGCCAGACTCACTCGTGAACGGCTACACCAAATCTCTGTGGAACGCCTTCGGTTCCCCGGTTGGGTCGGTTGCCGTGAACTCGCTTCTTGCATTCACTTACCTACTGCCCCCACTTGTCGCGGCAACGTCACCGAAAAAGTCTCATCGCGTACTTGGAACTCTCGGTTATCTTTCCGGCGTCGCGAGCCGTGCCATGGTCGCCGCCAACACCGGATCCCGACCACTCCCTGATTCATTTGCTCACCCAGTATCAATTGCCACGTTTATTGGCCTCAATGCAATGAGCTGGTCGCGACACGTGCGGGGAAAAAATAGCTGGAAAGGGCGCGCTGTGACAACAAGCGCCCCACATGAGTGAATCAAGTGCCTCACACGTCGTAGTGATTGGAGGTGGCGTAGGTGGGCTAGCGGTTGCCGCGCGCTTGAGTGTCAAAGGCCATCAGGTCACCCTTTTGGAGCACGCTGATCGGGTGGGCGGAAAACTCTTCACCTACGAGCGAGAAGGGTTCGCATTTGACACCGGGCCCAGCCTGTTTACCCTTCCTGCCGTGTACCGAGATCTTTTTCTTAAAACCGGTAAAAGCCTTGAGCAAAGCGTGGACCTACAAGAACTTGATCCGGCGTTCCGTTATGTTTTTTCAGACGGAAGCGAGGTGATTCTTCCAGGAGTTGATCCGGCCAAGTGCGCCACGGCTTTCGGTGACGCATTTGGCACGCAGGCCGGAGCCCAGTGGCGCGAGTTCACTGGGCGTGGCGCGCAGATGTGGCGACTCACCCGTGGCCCATTTCTGCAGTCACCACTTAAAGGCTGGAAGTCACTCATCCCTCTCGCAAAAGTACGGGACATCAAATCGATTGCACCATTTACCTCACTACGCACACTTGCTCGAAAATATTTCACCGACCCACGGATGATCATGATCGTTGATCGCTACGCCACCTACACGGGTTCTGATCCGCGGCGAGCGCCCGCGGTACTGGCAACGATTCCTTACATTGAACAAGTTTTTGGTGCTTGGCATATTGGTGGCGGATTAGGCTCGCTTGCAACGGCTCTTGAGAAGCGTTGCACTGAGCGCGGGGTTGACATTCGAGTCGGTGTAACCGTCACAAAAATTGACACCCAGGGTGGCAGTGTTTCAGGCGTTCGTCTAGATACCGGCGAATTTATTGCCGCAGACATTGTGGTATCTAACTCCGATGCAGCACTGACACGCGACTTACTGTCACAACCGGATCAAAAGCTGATGCCAAAAATTACCGATTCACCCTCCCTCGCGGGGTTCGTTTTGCTGCTGGCACTCGATGGGACCACGGAAGGAATCGCACATCACAATGTGTGGTTCCCAGAAAACTACAACGCCGAGTTTGACGCAATTTTTGCGCGATCGCCGACCCCGCCCAATGACCCGGCGATCTACGCCTGCGTGCCCGACGATCCGCAGATGCGACCATCACCGGATTGTGAATCGTGGTTCATTTTGGTTAACGCGCCTCGACATGATTCCAGTGGAGCAAATGGGTTCAATTGGAACGCCTCTGGGTGCAAAGAGCAATATGCACAACAGATCCTTGATATTTTGGCCGCCCGCGGAACCGATATCCGCCATCGGGTTAAGTGGCAGGAAATTCGAACCCCGGCCGACCTTGAACGCGACGCTATGGCTCCAGGCGGAAGCATCTACGGAACCTCAAGCAACGGTCCCCGCGCCGCGTTCACTCGACCGGCCAATCAATCAAATATTCCCGGTCTTTATTTGGTGGGTGGGTCCAGCCATCCAGGTGGCGGGCTACCCCTGGTGGGCATGGGTGCGGAAATCACCGCGGAACTTATTGGTCGGGCGGAAAAGCCGAACCCATAGAGCCGTACCAGCGCGCCAACCGCCCACCGATTGAGAGCACCCGAATCCGTTCCTCTGTCCGTACTTGCACTTCGAGTGTCGACACGATCACCAATTGATCTTCAGCCCGGATCCTGGTGTGCTCATTGGGCACTTCTGCGGCGCCACCACGAATCACGAGTGACACCGCAGCACCTGTGGGTAAACCCATCTCCAGCACGAATACCCCGACAAGCGCCGATCCCTTTGGTACATCAACTCCCAACACTGTCGCTGACATTGCGTCCAGCGGGGCGCTCTCCACTTCTAGTTCACGCACCTGCTCGGGTAAACACACCCCGATCTTTCGACCCATCGCTGGAATAAATGGTGTGTGAACCAGTAGCAAAAGCAGCACTGCGATCAGTGTGGCATCAAAAATCAGTTCGGCCCCAGGGACGTCAAACCCTAACGGGATGGCGGCAAAGACAATCGGTACCGCTCCCCGCAACCCGGCAACGGAAACAAAAGCAATTGTTTTGGCACCCACCCGAAATGGCAAGAGTGACACCATGGCGGCCAAGGGTCTAGCCACAAAAATGAGCAGGAGCACAGATCCCACCGCGAGTGGAATCGCCTCTGGCAAGCGGCCAATATCGGCCAACAAACCCAACATCACAAAAAGTCCGATTTCAGCAATCCAGGAGAGCCCATCAGAAAAGCCAAGAATTGACCTTCGGTGCGGAAGCTGTTTTGCAGAGCCAATCAGGATCGCCGAGATGTACACGGCCATGAAACCGGATGAATGCAGCACCGAAGCCGCCCCGTACGAAAACACGATCAGGGCTAACGCGGCAATCGGATACAAGCCAACTCCGGGCAATGCCAATCGAGGCAAAATAAAGCGGCCCAGGTAGCCGACTGCGATTCCAACCGCGGCTCCTCCAATAATTTCAGCGACTACCAAAAACGGAATCGTCCATGCGGCCGTCTGTTCCCAGGCGCCACTTGCCACGATACTGACAATCACCACAACGGGTGCATCGTTAAATCCGGCTTCAGCTTCTAAAAGCGTGCGAACTTTTTCGGTGACTTTCATCCGACGCAATACAGAAAAAACTGCTGCGGCATCAGTCGCGGCCAGTACCGTTCCCAAAACCACCGCCAACTGTGGATCAAAATCAAAAATGAAAATTAAGGGAAGCGCAACTACGGCGATACTGACCGCGATTCCCACGGAAGCCAAGGCGAGGGATGGTGCCAGCACCGGGCGCAATTGATCAACCCTGGTTGTTAATCCGCCGTGGGCCAAAATCAACACCAATGCCGAATAACCCAGGACCGTGGCCAGTGTCGCGTCATCAATGGACAGCGCTGGGATCGTGGCACCCAAAACCATACCGAGAATTAGGTAGAGCAGTAGACCAGGCACCCCTAGTTTGCCGGCAAATCGGACCGCAAAGATGGCGACTAACACGATTAAGGCACCCACAAGCGTGGCCAGAGCCAAAGACTCAAGTGTCATGTGCGCACCTCCCACCGGTCGTAAACGCCCCACCAATCTGATGATTGCCGCTTTTCCTGAGGTAAAGGTATCTTGTGCGTGTTACAAAGGCAGTTTTTCCGGCCCACCCATGAATGCAGCAGGTGCTCGTCGGTATGTGCTCAACACGCGAAGGTAATAGGCTGGGGTGGTGAGAAATGAGGTCAAAGGCGATTCTGTCGCCACGGACATTCGCCCGCGGATCCAGGCCAGTCTGGATCAGTTTTTAGCCGAGCAACAGCCAATTCTTGAGTCAATCTATGAGGAAACCTTGCCGTTGTGGGACAGCGTTGCGTCCCTGCTCAATGGTGGCAAACGGCTTCGCCCCCTGTTTTGCTACTGGGGTTGGAGTGCGGCTTTTGGCGACTCGCAGCACCGTGAAGGTGTCATCACCGCCGCAAGTTCCCTTGAATTCCTTCAGGCGTGCGCCCTGATCCACGACGACGTAATGGATGGCTCTGACACCCGGCGAGGGCGACCGGCTGCGCACCGCCAATTCGCCAGCCTGCACCGAGCAAGCCAATGGCAAGGGAACCCGGATCGGTTCGGTGAGGGCGCCGCGATCCTGGTGGGTGATTTGTGTCTGTCGTGGGCTGATCAACTCTTGCTCACCAGTGGACTACCCGCACAGAATCTCGATGCCGCGAAAAATGTCTACAACGAAATGCGCACAGAACTGATGGCCGGTCAGTATCTGGATCTACTCGAACAGGCTCGTGGTGGTGGCTCGGTGGAGCGCGCATTGCGCGTGGTTCGATTCAAGTCCGCGAAGTACACCATTGAGCGTCCACTGCATATCGGTGCAGCGCTGGCACTTGCCCCGCCTGAAATTTTTGACGCCTATAGCGGGTATGGCCTGCCACTGGGTGAGGCATTCCAATTGCGCGACGACATTCTTGGCGTATTCGGTGATCCCGAAGTTACCGGCAAGCCAGCGGGCGACGATCTACGAGAAGGCAAAAGAACCGTGCTGATCGCTATCGCAACTGAGCGGGCCGATCCGAGCCAACTGCGCTCAATTCACGAACTCCTCGGCGACGCACATCTCAACCTCAACGGGGTTGACACGTTGCGGGCAATTATTCGCGACACGGGATCCCTTGACTTCACCGAAAACTTGATTGCCGACCTACTCGAGCAATCGCTTGCGGCTCTGGCGAACGCACCACTTGATCCCGCCGCGGTCATCTCACTCACCCAGCTTGCCCACAACGCCGTTCAAAGGAATCTATAGAAAAATGATGAATTCATTTGTGTCTCGCCTACTTCCCGCCCAGCGAACTGTCTCTGGCCCCACCGAGAACATAATCGTTGTGGGCGCAGGTCTCGCCGGTCTTTCTGCCGCAATGCGATTGGCCGGCGCTGGGCGAACAGTCACCATTGTCGAGCGAGAGGCGATCCCCGGTGGCCGCGCCGGACGCATCGAAATGAAGTCAGAGAGCGGCACGTACCACGCTGACACGGGTCCAAGTGTTTTGACTATGCCCGACCTGATCGCCGACTGCTTTGATTCACTGGGCGAGAACATGAACGACTGGCTCACCCTTGAGCCAGTTTCGCCCCTTTACCGGGCTTTTTACGCCGATGGATCAATCCTGAATGTCTTCAGCGACGTGGATCAAATGGCCCAAGAGATCTCGGAAGTAATTAGTGACGAAGAGGCCCAAGGCTTCCGCAAATATGTCGACTTTGTTTCCAAGCTATACAAATACGAGATGTCAGACTTCATTGACCGCAATATCGATTCACCCTTAGACCTGCTCACTCCCAATCTCGCGAAACTTTTCGCCATTGGTGGTTTTCGCAAGTTGACGCCAAAAGTACGTCAATACATGAAAGACCCCCGCACCGAGCGGATCTATTCCTTCCAAGCAATGTACGCCGGCCTCTCCCCCTACGACGCGCTGGCAATTTATGCCGTAATCGCGTACATGGATTCTGTTGCCGGAGTCTTCTTCCCAAAAGGTGGGATGCACGCTGTCCCCAAAGCAATGGCGGGCGCATTGGAAAAGCACGGTGTCACCATTAAATACAACACCACCGTGGAATCGGTCGTTCACAGTGGTGGCCGGGCATCGGGAGTACTCACCAGCGACGGTGAATTCATGGAGGCCGATGTAGTGGTCCTCAACCCCGACCTTCCCGTTGCTTACCGAGAACTCATTGGCACTGAGCCGTGGTCGGTTAAGCGCCTCAACTACTCGCCCTCCGCCTTCGTCATAATTGCTGGTTCCACCCAGAAGTACTCACAAATCGCCCATCACAATATTCACTTCGGCAAGTCTTGGAAGAACGTTTTCACGGAGTTGATCGATGAAAAGAAGTTGATGACCGATCCCAGCATTTTGGTAACAAACTCAAGTTTTTCTGATCCGAGCCTGTCCCCAGAAGGCAGGGAGCTCTATTACATTCTGTTCCCCACCCCAAATCTTGATGCGCCAATCGACTGGAAAGAAATTGGGCCTCGTTACCGAGATGAGTGCTACCGGGTGTTGGAGGAACGCGGCTACGTCGGCTTGACTGACTCAATCGAAGTCGACAACATCACCACCCCGCAGGATTGGGCCGACCGCGGCATGGAACGTGGCGCTCCGTTCGCGTCAGCCCATTCATTTGGTCAGACCGGTCCGTTCCGACCCAGCAACATGTGGGGTGAAAATGTAGTGTTTACCGGTTCAGGCACGCAGCCTGGTGTCGGTGTCCCCATGGTGCTGATCTCAGGTCGGCTTGCCGCAGAGCGCATCACCGGCAAAGACCGTAATTACCGGTCACGAGCCACTCGGTGAATCGTCTGCGTGAAAAGGAGTACAAAGAAGCGGGTATTAGCGACCCCGATCTCATTGCATCCTATGAAGTGTGCCGAGAGCTCAATGCCAAGCATGGAAAAACGTATTACCTCGCGACGCTTCTTCTCCCCCCAGGCAAACGCCCTTATGTTCACGCGCTCTACGGATTCGCTCGCTACGCTGACGAAATAGTTGACGACCTTGATTCAACTTTGAGCGATCAAGAGAAAGCTGTTTGGCTGAAAACGTGGGGTGAGGCGTTTATGGCCGATGTCCAAAGTGGCGAATCAACTGATTCGGTGTGCCGTGCTGTCGTACATACTGTCCGTCGCTGGAATATTCCCCTTGACCTTTTTGATGCCTTCTTACATTCCATGACCATGGATCTCACCGTCACCGAATACCAAACATTCGACGATCTTTATGAATATGTGTATGGGTCCGCTGCCGTAATTGGACTGCAGATGCTCCCTATTTTGGAACCAACCGGCCCCAAAGCCTACGAATGCGCAAAGGACCTGGGTGTCGCTTTCCAGTTAGCAAACTTCATCCGCGATGTAAATGAAGACTTGGACCGTGGCCGCGTCTACCTCCCACTTGATGAGCTTGCGAGGTTCGGTGTGACCCGGGCTGACTTGGAAAGACGTGAGCTCACCGAAAACATTAAGGCGGCCTTGCGTCACCAAATTGATCGGGTGCGCAGGCTTGAAGGGCAATCACGCGCCGGGATCGAAATGCTGCACCCTTCCTCGCGTGACTGCATAGACGCTGCGCGGATCCTGTACTGCGGGATCGCTAATAAAGTCGAGGAGATTGATTTCGAGGTATTCACAAAACGTGCCCGTGTTTCTCCCCGCACCAAGTTCTGGGTCGCCCTCCCAGCTTGGCGCCATGCCCGCAAGGCTCGCCGAAAATTTGGTCCAGGGCACGTTCAGGGAATCAACCCGATTTAGATAAGTATCTGTGGTGCATGATCCGGCGGGTAGTTTTACCGGCGCCAGATCGGTGGTCCCGAGGTCGGGGTGCGATCAACTCCCCGCCGACCCCAGAACACCCACAGGCTCAGTGAAAGCAGGATCAGGGAGAATCCAAAAAGTAGATCTTCAACCGGGGCATAAGCTATCCGCCCGTCGCCCAGAAATGTCGGCGCGGTATCCGCCGGTGAACTGCCGCCAATGATCGCTGAGCCGTCGTACTTCACAATCTGGGTACCCGTGAACAAGCCGTTGGTGATGAGTTGAAAAAAGACAATGATTGCGTAGGAGAGCCAAAAGATTGGCCGGGTGACCATCCGGGTTTTGACGGCGAAGAGGTCAAAAAATACAACGATGAGGACCGCGAGTACTCCGATTGTGGTGTAGGTCATGTGGTTTCGTCTCCCGCAAGCCAACGCCGTGATTTTGATCCTTTGACACTGCGCACTGCTTCTAGCGTAAGAATTGAAGCGAATGGAATCACAATAAAGAATAGAAGTTCGTCTAATGGAATATTAGCGGGAAGGTAGACCCCGAGAATTCGTGACTCGTCGAAGTACCAGTGACCTTGACCGATTGCATACGCGTCCCAAAGCAAGAATGGGAGGAGCACCGGAAAAATGGTGAATAGGACTCGTTTAGGTCGATGCAGAACCCGGCTACGAAGAAACACTTCAAGCCAAATTGACCCCAAGATCACAAAGACCAGGATCGCCACATAGCTCCAGCGCCCAAAGTCCATGAAATCTTCCACGGGTCCATACTTGCCTATTGTGAGCTCTGAGCAAATTGTGGATCCCCCCATTCAGGTTGCGAAGACCCACCGCCTTGCTCTGCTCGGGGCCGAGAGCTCCGGGAAAACAACCCTTGCCATGGAATTGACCAAGGCCCTGCGGGATTTGGGGTACAACGCGGGCATGGTTCCGGAGTATTTACGGATTTGGTGCATTGAAAACGGGCGAACCCCGGACTTTACTGAGCAAGAGGCGATTATCGAGGGCCAACTTGCTCTCGAAGATGCTGCGGCCACTCAATTCGCGGTCTTGGTGTGTGATCCAGCTGCGATCACCACGGGATTTTATTCCTTGGAATATTTTGGGTCTGATCTGCACTTGGAATGGGACCTACTTGAGCGCTACGACCAGTTATTCCTGTGTGATATTGATTTTCCGTGGCGCACTGACCCATTACGTGACGGCGAGATCGTGCGTACCCACATGCACGCACTGATTGTGGATTACCTCACCGAGTCCGCAGAAATGCTGGCCGGGAACATCCCTCTGCTCTCGGGATCGACCTCTGAGCGCCTGGCCGTGGCGCTAGCCCTGCTTAACCTTGACTAAGGCGTGGCAAACCATTTCCCTCATAAAACCCGCCTAGACTCCTAGGAATGGATCCTTCTGCTCCCGGTGGCCTGATCGGCCAAACCCTGGATCAGCGCTATGCGGTCACCTCACTGCTTGCTCGGGGCGGGATGGCCACCGTGTATCTCGCTACCGATTTGCGATTAGACCGGGTTGTCGCCCTTAAAGTCATGCACCCGCATTTGGCTAGTGACCCAGGTTTCGTTGCTCGTTTTCAACGAGAAGCCCGAAGTGCAGCGAGCCTTTCTCACCCACATGTTGTGGGGGTCTACGACCAAGGAAGCTCAGAAACACACGTGTACTTGGCCATGGAATACCTTCCGGGCCAAACCTTGCGCGACGTACTGGACGAATACGGACCCCTGTCAACGGAGCAGGCACTGGTTCTACTTGATCCGGTCATTGAGGCGCTGACAGCAGCGCACGGTGCTGGGTTTGTGCATCGCGATATCAAGCCTGAAAATGTTTTGATCTCAGATGACGGCCGGGTAAAAGTTGCTGACTTTGGTTTAGCACGTGCGGTGACCTCAACTGAATCCACCCACACGACTGGCATGATTATTGGCACTGTCAGCTATCTCTCCCCCGAGCAGGTTGAGCACGGTGACGCAGACGCCCGGTCTGATATTTATTCCACCGGCATTCTTTTATTCGAGATGATCACCGGGACAGTTCCCTACTCGGGCGATAGCCCCCTGTCAATTGCCTACAAGCACGTGAATTCAGACGTCCCTCCCCCATCAAGTGTTGTTAATGGCATCCCGCCTGAAGCAGATGCGCTCGTGCTCTCGGCAACAAAACGTGACCCGGCTTTGCGGTATCACACCGCACAGGATTTTTTGTCCGATGTTCGCCGGATCCGAAAGTCTCTCCCACCACCCAAACCATTTGTTGATCTAAAAAACACTCTCGTGGTTGACCGCAAGGACTTTAAGCAACATTCGAAAGCTGTAAAAACAACCGGCCAGTCCTCCCGCAACAAGGACTTTTCCCCACCCAAAAGCATGCACAAGGGGTTGTGGGTTTTCCTTGCATTAGTGACTGGGGTCCTCTTCGCTGGCCTTGGCGGATGGTGGCTGGCAGTGGGACCCGGTCAAAATGTTGACACTCCAAATCTGGTGGGAATGACTCTTGAACAAGCTCAGGAAGAGCTTCTCTCCGCTACGGATCTAGAAAAAATCACCATTGAAAAGGGTGATCCGGTCTTTAGCGAAACAATGCCGTTGGGTGTAATTGTGTCCACCGATCCCGAACCTGGCTCTGGCATCAACCCCACCGGGCTGATTTCAGCAAATATCTCTCAGGGTCCTGAACGTTATCTGGTTCCTGACGTTGCGGGAATGACCCCACAAGAAGCAACTGCCGCCGTCACCGCCGCAAACCTCACTTTGGGTGGTCGCAGTGAAAGTTTTAATGACAAGATCGCGCCCGGTCAAGTTGCTCAGACATCACCAAAAATCGGGGACGAACTTAAACCGGGTGAACGGGTTGACTTAGTAATTTCAAAAGGCCCCAAACCAATTGAGGTCCCTAATGTTGTCGGTCAAAAAATCAGGGCCGCTAACGCAAGCCTGAGCGATTTGGGCTTAAAAGTTGACCGCAGTAACGTGTTCTCTGAGACGGTGAAAAACAATACGGTGATCTCGATTAAGCCCAAAGCAGGGAATACCGTGTCTTCCGGAAGCACGGTAAAACTTTTGGTATCAAAGGGTCCACCGCCTGTCGTAGTCCCGAACTTGGTCGACATGCCACGCAAGAAAGGAATCGCAGCCTTGGAAAAGATTGGATTGCGCGCCAAAGTTGAAGTGGGTGCCGTAGCACCACTCAATCGCGTGATCAGTCAAAGTCCAGCCGCTGGCACCCAAATACCCAAGGGGTCGACCGTCACGATCCGAATTATTTAGTGGCAACATAGTTTAAAAAGTCAACTCGTACTTTTTTCCCCCTATGTTGTGAGCAATATGCTTGGGATTCAATGCCTACAGTGTCACCATGTCTCACCCGGGTGGCTGAGTAATCAAGATCCACAATTTGCGCCCGATAAAAACCACTACACGCATCGGCTCACCTGCGACAAGAGCATCGCTGATTAATCCAGGTGGCTAATCGTTTAACAACCCGTGTTGGTGACTGTGCCGTCGGGGCAGGTCGTCTTTGACCACGTAACACCGGTCAGGTTCGCGCCCGTCTCAATCACATAACCATTAATATTCATCTCGAATAAACCCTTAATCCACTATCCGTATCTCGATTAATACCCACACTCGAGCGTGTCCCAAACCGGAAATCGAAAAATAACCTCTGACGATACGTTCCACCGGCTGCGGCCAAATTCCTACGTTGTAGGGTTCTTGATGCTTCCGTCTGGCATCCTGGTGTTGTTAAACACGGTGTCAGCCAGATTCGCGCCCGTCAGGTCCGCGCCCATCAGGTTCGCATTGGTCAGGTCTGCACGGGTCAGGTTCGCGTTGGTCAGGTCTGCACGGGTCAGGTTCGCGTTGGTCAGGAACACGCTCACTAGTTTCGCGTCGGACAGGTCTGCGCTGGACATTTTCGCACCCAACAGGTCCGCACGGGTCAGGTCCGCGCCGAACAGTTTCGCGCCCCACAGGTCCGCACGGGTCAGGTCCGCGCCCCTCAAGTTCGCGCGGGCTAGGTCCGCTTCGGTCAGGTCCGCCCCGGACAGGTCCGCGCCGGACAGGTCCGCGCCCGGCCCGATCACGTAACCCTTGACCCTCTTAGAGGACAAACCCATGAACTACTCCTCACCCAGCACTGATTATCTCACACTCGCGCGTGTCTCAACCCGCCAGTACAACAACAATCCGGGGTACGTCGTTCCACCTAGGACAGCGAGCAGGTACTTGTGTGCCACCTGTACCCAGAGGAACCACTACACGCAAATAATTATTTAGGGTGGGCTACCCGCACGGGCAACGAACTGTTTCAAACATGTCTGCCCATTGATCCTCTTTTTCTTCCATATACGACAAGAGGCATCTAAGCGCTTTGGATTTGTCTGGTAGACCATATTTAGCAACGATCTGATCAAGAAGAATATCTGAATCTTCCTTTATTTCAAAGACGACTGGTGTTTTTTTTCCTGACATTACGAACTCCTTTGTTTGGCCCCCAACGTAGTGGGCTTTGTATATGTGTGCAGGTTTGAATTCATTCTTGATTTCAATATATGCTGCCGTCATGAAACGGGTACTCATTAGCCTCGTGGCCGTAATCGGTCTCACCCTGACGGCAGTCACGGGCTGCACATCTAGTGAGGACTCTGCGTCGACGGTGGCAATTGAAGCTAAGGACAGCACTACCAAAAAAAGTGAAGCGTCATCTTTCGATACGGATTGTGTATTGGTTTTGGGAGAGTTCGAAAGGTCGGTTCAATATCAGCAAAGTAATGGCATTGAACCCGGCTCCCAAGAATCTTTTGACGAAGCGCTTAATACGTTTGGTCGCATTTGGCCGCAGATGAATGACCCTGACCTCAAGTCTATCTTCCGTGAATTGGCTAATGGAAGTGAAACGGATACATTTAATAACGACCCCAATTATGTTGCCTTCCAAACTATTTGTGGCCCAGTTTTGCAGTGAAAGACGCGAACGCCGCTTTAACAAGACGTTAATTAAAATCAGGGAAATCTATGAAAAAAGCAGTAGTTTCGGTCGTTGCCGTACTCGGTTTAATCTTGACGACAATCACGGGCTGCTCATCAGGTAACGATTTTGCGTCCACAGAGACAATCGTTACCAAAAAAAATGAAGCCACAGTGCTTTCTGAAGATTGTAAAATTGCCCAGAAAGAATTATTGAATACTTTGCGATATTTGAAGAATGCAGGATTACATGATTCTCGTGTCGCTACCAAGGGCCCAGGATATTTTATTGAACTTAAGAAAATGGCTGCTCGAATTTGGCCTCGGATGAACGATTCCAAGCTTGAGTCAATTTTTCGCAGCTTTGTGGACGGCTGGGATGGAGAGTCAATTACCGACGACCCCAATTGGATCGCATACGAAATTATTTGTGGGGTTTAATTATTCCTGTGCCACTAACGCGAGACGGTTTGCGGTAACTCCGGTGGTTAGGGAGATGGTTAACTCGATGTATCTCACGCGGGTGGTTGAGTAATCAAGATCCACACATTGCACCCCAGAGGAACTACTACACGCATTGCTCATCGAGTCGTTGTCCCACTGCCGATTAATTTGACAACACAGTTGCATTCGCTTTAACTCCTCGCATCGGCTCACGTGCGACAGCAGCATCGCTGATTAGTCCAACTGGCTAATCATTTGACAATCCGTGTTAGTGACAGTCCCGTCGGGGCAGGTCGTGCTCGACCACTGAACCCCGGTGGCCCTGGCCAGTGGATTGAATCGAAACTATAAATTCCTCGCACGAAAGGTGCTCTTGCTGTGGTCGAACTCCTCTGGTAATCGGTGTCAGTTGTGCTGGTGTAATTCTGAATCAAGTAGTTGACCAGGTCCGGGGCCTATTCCGTCTTCGTTCACCACGTCGAACACACCCATCATTCCGTGATCTTCATGGAACAAAATATGGCAGTGGTAGACGCTACGTCCCACGTAATCAGCAAATTTGGTACGGAACTTGATGTAGCCATTTGAGGGAACATTTTCGGTGTCTGCTTCACCGCGTGGAACGACTATCTTACGGTTGCTCACTTGATTAGTTGCCGGATTCCAGTCACCGCGTTCTACAACAGCAAAACCGTTTATGTGAATATGAAACGGATGATCTTCCGGATGCGGTGAGCCACCCAATGGAGATGACGCGTTTCTGACGACCCATTCCTCGGTGCTGTTTACCAAGACCCGGGGGACGTCCGCCGTGGTGAGGTTGTCGTAAAGAATTCCATCAATATAGAAAAGTGGTTGGCCGTCAACGACATTTTGAGACAAGGTAAGCACTCGACGTTGCTTGACCGGACCGGAAAGCCAGCTTGGTTTGTCCCCAATTCCCTCGGGCAAGGTCACACTCTTTGCCGGTTCACCTTTCACTCGCACACGCATGAGTG
>CAJIYV010000158.1 GCA_905181745.1 uncultured Actinomycetes bacterium
TGGGGATCTTTTCGAGGCTTACCAGGTCTTTCACGTCAGCCAATAGCCGCATCCGGGTCGGTGAATCTAAAGCGCTGTAGGGCTCATCTAGCAGAAGGACCGCAGGTTTTGCTGCGATCGCGCGCGCCAACGCAATCCGACCTGCTTGCCCCCCGGAGAGTTCCCAAGTCTTCTGATTGACAATATTTCCCAGCCCCACCCAGTCGAGTAACTCCTGGGAACGGGCGCGCGCTACATCTCGTGATTGGCCACTCGCCCGAAGTGAGTAGCCGATATTGTCGAGCAAAGATAAGTGTGGGAAGAGCAGTGGGTCTTGAAAGACCAATCCGATATTTCGCCTATGGATGGGTACGCCATTGAGGCACCGATCACCCGAATATATTTCCCCTTTCAGGGCAGCGGTGACCCCAGCCAGGGTGCTTAACAGAGTGGATTTCCCACAGCCACTTTCACCCACAACGACCAATATTTCCCCGGGGCCAACCTCAAAATTTAACGGCTCTGTGAGGGGGGTTTCGTAGCCGATGACCAAGTCGTGGGCACGTAGCCCGGCATCGCTCATGTGAACACCCGCCGTGACGCAATGCGGTCAACAACCAGTAGCAGCGACATGGTCATGACAACCAGAATCACGCTGAGAACGGCCGCGGTAGCAAACGCCGACTCACCGGGTTTACTCAGAAGGCGTGCGATTTGAACGGGAACCGTCGGCGCATCGGTCCGAGACAAAAGGGTTGCGGCACCGAACTCGCCGAGTGAGACCGCTGCTGCTAAGCCGCCGGCTGCCAACATTACGCCGCTAAACGCGGTGCCAAATGCGGTCCACCAAGCCCGCAAGGGGCCTGCGCCCAAACTCAGTGCGACGAAATATCTGCGGGGATCAACCGTGCGCAAACTTGGGGTGGCCACCGCGACGACAATCGGTACGGCAATGAGCGCGTGGGTGATGGGAATCAATGCTCCAGTTCCCCGTAAGTCAAGTGAGCCACGTGAGAACGCAAGCAGGATTCCCAGGCCCAGAGTTACCGCTGAAACCCCCAAGGGAATTAATGCCAACGTTGCCACGATTCCCTTCCTACTCATCACAGCGATAGCAATGGCTCCGCCCAAGATTGCTGCGATTACTGAGGTAAACAATGCCAGACCAACTGAACGGCCGAGGGCTTCCAGTGGCGACCCAATGCGGGCATTGTCAAAATTGGCTAAACCAGACCACCAGCCGGTGGTGAGACCGTCCGAACTTGAGACCGATGCCCCAAAGATGCTCGCAATTGGGGCTAGCACGAGAGTGACGGCGACTAGGCAAGTTGCCGTGACGACGAATGCGGCCTGGGGGTCACGAATGCGTGCCCGTTCAAGAATTATTTTTGCCCTCGGTTCATTGCGACTCACCCGTGCCGAAATCACAAACACCACACCTACGACAACTAGTTGCAAAATCGCTGCGGCAAGCGCGGTTGGGAAATCCAGGAGTACCGAAGTTGATCGCAGGAGCACTTGCTCAAGTGTTCGTGTCCCGGAGCCATCGCCCAGAACAATAACAATGCCAAGGGAACTAAACGAGAAAATGAACACTACGGCGGAAGCCAACACGATTGAGTTTCGAAGTGCCGGTAGCGTGATCGTTGAGAAAATCCGCATGGGGCTCGCGCCTAGCGTGGCGGCGGTTACTTCCATGCGCCGATCCAGGGTGGACCACTGGGCCCCGACTAGCCGAATGACAACTGCGATATTGATGTACGCGTGGGCGATCACTACAAGTAGAAGTCCGTTGGGAATCGAGTCACCAAATAGCGATCGAAACCCGAGCGCAACAACCACTGTTGGTAGCACAAAGGGGATGGTTACCAACGCAAGTATGAACCCGCGCCCAAGGAATTGGTAGGTAAATAACACTCGAGCGATCGGTATACCAATCAGTAAAGAAAGCCCCACGCTCAGCATTGCTTGGGCACTTGCCAGCAGCACCACTTGCCACAGAGTTGAGTCCAGTAGTGCATTCAGTGTGTCAGCAGTCCACGCGGTTGCGGTCAGTCGAATGAGCGGGTACACCAAGAAAAGAAGCAGCAGGAGTGCGGGAAGTACCCACAGCCGCTTGAGACTCCGGGGTAAATGCGAAGCTAGCGTCCCGCTCAGCGGTTCATCACGGTTCCCCAAGTGTCAAGCAGTGAAGCGAGCTGCTCACTTACTTGATTAGGTGGCAAGGAGGTGCTGTTTGTGATCACGGGCGTGAAGTTAGAGAAAACCTCTGGCAAGGTGGCGTCGGCCCGAACCGGGTAGACAAACATATTCAAAGGGATGTCCTCTTGGACTTTGCGAGAAAGCATTGCATCGATAACGGCCTGAGCCCCAGCGGAGTTTTTGGCTCCCGCGAGAACTCCGGCGTATTCCACCTGCCGGTAACAGGAATCAGGGAGAACCGAAGTGGATGGCTCGTTGATACTCGCATCTTCTGAGAAAACTATTTCAGCTGCCGGGCTTGTGGCATAAGAAACGACCAGCGGGCGATCGCCTCCGGAAGGAGTGAACTGGGTGTAGTAGGCGTCCGTCCAGGAACCAGCAACCGCAACACCGCCATCACGCAGTGCTTCCCAGTAGGCCGGCCACTCATCACCAAAACGCGCGACCGTGGCTAGGAGAAAAGCAAGACCGGGTGATGAAGTTGCCGGGTCTTGGACTACGAGCAGATTGGCGACTTGCGGCAGTTGCTCAAGGTTCGTCGGCGCCGACATTCCTTCTTTTGTAAACCAAGTGTCATCAATATTGATACACACGTCACCAAAATCGATTGGGGTGAGTCGACCATTTTGGGTTTCTTGGAGGAACTGTGGCAGGACGCTGGTCAGTTCAGGGGAGGTGTACGGCTCAAAAACGTTTTCGTCGGTAGCTCGCAGCGCCAGTGTGTTGTCAATTCCAAAAAGCAGATCAGCGGTGGGCTGACCCGCAGCTAGAATCGCACTTGCGGTGAGCGTGCCCGCATCACCGGTTGACGTGATTTCTAGTTCGATCCCTTGCTCGAGTAGATCCTCAACAAAAGAGGGGGAAAGCACAAATGACTCGTGAGTGATCATGCGCACGGTCTGCAAATCGGGGGCCGGTTGCGCCCCAGAGTTTGACTCGGTGGCACTGGAGCAGGCAGTCAATACGATCACACCGGACATGATTACAGCAATAAAACGGAACATTTCCACTCCCTCGCGCTGGCATTACCCAGATCAGGTTTTGTGGGTAAGCAGTGGCTTCTGCCCTCTCAGCCTGCCGATCCCGCAAGCTCCCCAAGGTCTGACAAGATTAGCACGCCATCTGGTTTTGGCGAATGGAGCGCATTGACCCGGTTTCTGTTCTAAAGTTTTGCTGTGACTATCGAGACCAGAGAGCAGCAAAGTCCCGACTTTGATGTGGCAATTATTGGCTCAGGTTTTGGTGGCTCGGTATCGGCATTGCGGTTGAGCGAAAAGGGATATTCGGTTGCGGTATGCGAGGCGGGTCGGCGTTTCACCGAAGAGAACTATGCAAAGAATTCGTGGGATCTCAAGAATTTTCTATGGGCGCCAGAGCTGGGATTCTTTGGGATCCAAAGATTCCATCTGCTCAAAGGAGTCACCATCCTTGCTGGCGCAGGTGTTGGCGGTGGCAGTTTGGTGTACGCAAACACACTTTATGTTCCCGGCGACTCGTTTTTCCAAGATCCGCAGTGGGGTGAGATTACCGATTGGAAAGAAGAGCTCGCCCCTTTTTACGACCAAGCTCAACGCATGTTGGGTGTGACCCAAAACCCCACCACGACACCATCTGACCTGGTCATGAAGGAAATCGCCGAAGACATGGGGGTTGGCACGACTTTCCGGCTTACGCCCGTGGGAGTTTTTTTTGGCGAAGGTCGGGGAAAGAAGTCCCCGGATCCTTATTTCGGTGGAGTCGGTCCCCAGCGCACGGGCTGTATTGAATGCGGTGAATGTATGACCGGTTGTCGCTACAACGCGAAAAACACTTTGCCCAAGAACTACCTTGGGTTGGCTGAGGCAGCGGGCGCCACAGTTATGCCGATGTCGACCGTGTACAAAGTTGAACCCATGTCGCAGGGTGGTTACCGGATTTCGGTGCGTAAAACTGGAGCGAAAAGCGAGAGCAGTTTCACCGCAAGTGAAGTCATCTTTGCCGCTGGCGCTTACAACACCCAGAAACTCTTGCACCGCATGAAAGATGATGCAGTGCTTCCCAACCTTTCACCGAGATTGGGCACGCTCTCGCGAACCAACTCTGAATCAATCTTAGGAGCCGTGTCTGACACCCGTACGACCGACTTCACCGAAGGGGTTGCCATCACTTCAAGTTTTTTCCCTGATCCGCAGACCCACGTTGAACCGGTGCGTTACGGAAAAGGTTCTAATTCAATGGGTTTATTGCAAACGATTATGACTAGACCGCAACCGGGTAAAAAACGTTGGGCGATCTGGATCAAGGAGATGCTTAAAAATCCTAGAGACGTTGCATTGGCGCTTAACGTGAGATCCTGGAGTGAGAGAACTGTGATCTCCTTAGTCATGCAAACTGTGGACAACTCGTTAACACTCAAAGGCAAGCGGAATCGCTTTGGCCGTTGGTCACTGGGTACGGTGGCCTGTGAATCGACCCCTGCTCCCACCTACATCCCGGTTGCCCAAGACGTGGTTGAGCGGGCTGCGGAGATCATTGACGGTCGACCTGGGGGAAGTGTGTTTGAAAGTTTCGATGCCGCATTGACCGCGCACTTTGTGGGAGGGTGCGTTATTGGAAGTAATAGTGCAAGTGGAGTGATTGACGGGTATCACCGGGTGTTTGGGCATGCGGGTCTTCACGTGGTGGATGGTTCGGCCATCACAGCAAACTTGGGTGTAAATCCGTCATTGACCATTACCGCTCAAGCCGAACGCGCCATGGCCCTGTGGCCCAATCGGGGTGAGGCGGACATGCGCCCCACGCTGGGTTCGCAATACGAAAAAGTGACACCGGTTGCTCCGAAGAATCCTTATGTACCAGCTGATGCTCCGGCTGCGTATCGGATTAACACCTGAATTGATGCTCGTCTCCAAGGGCCACCGATACCTGTGAACCGGTGAGGGTGTGGATCCAAAGGATGTGCGGCATAAAAAAACTCGCAAAGTGGTCTTTGCGAGTTTTTTATGACCTGAGTGCCAACTAAGTCAGCTTTGGTGGCGTCGAAAAATTGCGTCAATTTCGTCACGGTGCGATGGGCTCATTGCCTGTGACCGCTGAAAACTCCACTCTTGCTGGAATGAGCGAGCTGAGTTCGAGTTGAAAATCTGGCTGAGAACTTGTCCGAATCTCTGCATCTAAATCACGTTCCCTATCGTATTAATCTCCCCGGGGTGTCCGGTAAGACAATGATACGACATAGTCGTTATGTAAATGTTACCGGGGGTGAGTTTCCTTCATGAAATCCGAACTTTCCGGCTCATGCCAGAGTGTGGAGTTTGTCCCATTTGTGTCACACCAATCACCCGGAATCGATAAGTTCCGGTCTTCTTGGGGAGGGGGCAAGACAGGGATCTGGCATTGGGGTTGAAGTCTTTAATCGTGCAGATCCGTCTTCCTTTGACATCAACAACCCGGTATTGGCCCACCACCGCGGAGGTGGTGCCGGCCAAAGTGCGGAACTTAATCTTTTTCTTGGTCACGGTAGGTGGAGCCATCTGAGTGGGCGCAGTCGTCACCGCACTGACGCTCGCCGGCAGTGCATTTCCTTCCCCTTGAGCGTTGCGGGCGCGGACGGTAAAAATGTGTTCACCGTCGGGTAGATCGGTGACCGTGCAGGCAAGCGCCGAAGCGGCACAGACGACACCTCCGGCGGCATCGGACACTTCGTAGTTGACAACAGTGTCAGGCGAGGTTGCAGGCGGCTGCCAGTTCACCACAACCGAATTGTTGACCGCTGATAAAGCGATATTTGTCGGTGCTGAGGGGATACTGGGATAACCGGCGGCTACTAGAGCTTGGTTCACCAGGTCGAGATAGTCAATTGCACTAAAGCCAACCATCAAGTACGCACCGGTAAAGCCGCTAACGCAGCCGCCGGCTGACCCGGAGTTCACGCCGAGGACCAAATTTTCACCGACGGCGTTAGTCGCATAAGTTGGACCGCCGCTGTCCCCACTGCAGACACCCACGGACGCGTTCTGTTGTACGGAGAAAACGGGGCCAAGGACGTAATTGGGATCGTATTGGTCAATTGGAACGCCGGCTGCAACTGGAAGAACGTCGCGTCCAGCGGGGCTGTTAAGTCCGTAACCCATGATTGTTCCCGGATATAGCGTGGATGCCCAGCGTGACATCTCTGCCGAGGTTGCCAATCGGGAATACATGCTGGGACCAAGATCTTGGTCAAGCTGAAGTACCGCAAAGTCATTTGGCTCAACCCTGCTTGATGCATTGACATACCCGCTCGGTGTCCATATGCCAATCACGTTCACGGGGCTCGCGCCCTGCGGACCGGTATTGCTGTATTGCACGGCAGGCGCACCCGGGGGGAAGATTGCCAATCTGGGAACTCTGGCTGTGCCCCCTGCAACAGTCACGCAGTGTCCCGAGGTCAGCAGCACCCGCGGCTTCCACACCACCGCGCTGCAGCTCTTGCCCCATGAGCCGCCATCGAAGATCGCGACAGCAGCAACACCAGGATTCCCGGGAACCAACGTCCCACCGTAAATGCGGGGCGATACGGGAGTAGGAGAAGCGTGTGCGGTGGCTAGTACAGTCAAGGAGATAGCAACTGCACCGGCCATGGCGATTAATTGCCGGGGATTTCTCACCTTATTAAATGTACGTTACTTAAAAATAGGAATGGCCAAGAGGGTCCACAAGGCGGATGGCAAGAGGTGGTACTTATGGTGGGCGAAGAGGGACTCGAACCCCCGACTTCATCCTTGTAAGGGATGCACTCTAACCAACTGAGTTACTCGCCCGGAAACCGAAAGATTACATGAGGCCGCCGCCGCGCCTGTCATCGCTCCCCGGCAGCACACTGCATTTCAATATTTCTAGAAACGGTTCGAAGGGGAGATTGATATTCCTTAATCGGTAGGCTCACAGCAATGGTAATTATGAAATATAAAGGCGTTGTCTCGCGCGCAATCCCGGCGGTTCTGGTTTTTATCGCGTTGACGCTCGGGTTCACTCTTGCAGAGCTCACTGATATTCGTTGGTTGGGTGGGATGGTCATGATTGCGATCGGGGCATTTGCAGTATTTCTGATGATCCGTATTTCCGGTGTGCTACGAGCGTTAATCGGCGTCGTAGTGGTTGTTGTCGGGTTCTTTCTCTCGCACGTACTTGGCCCGATGCTGGGCTCCTATAGAGCCTTGATCCTGGTGGCGACCACGTGTTCGGTTGTGGTGTACCTCCTCACCTGCAGGAAAGGGTCAACTCAGCGTTTGCGTTAGGTTTCATTACTCAGAAAATGGGTTTACGGGCCATAGCATGAGGGCATCGGAGCACACATTCGCGCATAGGCATCCTGAAGGGTAAGTCATGAAAATTGCGGCTATCGGAATTGCACTGCTTGGAGGGGCTTCCCTCGTTCTTGTGGGCTGTTCAAGTGACTTATCTGTCGGTGGCACGGCGGAGTGCAATGACACGACAATCGCAGAAGCGGTAACTGGGGATCCCACTTTCGCTGAATACGTGGTCACTGACTACAAGTGTGCAGACGGCTGGGCTTTTGCTGCAGCAAATCCAGCTGAAGGTCAAATGGGAGCGCCCGCCATGATGATTTTTGAAGCTGAAGGCCAGTTCTGGATCCCTAAGAGTGCGGCAGATGTCTGTGGCACCTATGGCGATGGCACCTATCCCAGTGATGCCATGGTTCCGGAGTCCCTCTATGACCCAGCCTGCTTGGCTGGCTAGGCAGCCCCGCTGGGTAACCTGTCAATATGGCCAATGTTTTCAATGTGTGTGATCTGCTCGATCGACACTACCCACCGGACACGGCGGAAGCCTGGGACAGTGTTGGCTTGATCTGCGGAGACCCCGCAGCCACGGTTTCTCGGGTACTTTTTGCGCTAGACCCCACAATTGAAGTAATCCATGAGGCAATAGAGGTCCGGGCGGATCTGGTGGTTACCCACCACCCCCTCTTCCTCACCGGGGTACATGGCGTTTCTCGCGACACATTAGGTGGACGGGTTGTTCATGACGCGATCTCACATGGAATCGCCCTTTTCAACGCCCATACCAATGCCGACCACGCTAACCCTGGAGTGTCTGACGCGCTTGCACACACACTTGGCTTAGTTGAATGCGCACCCATTGAGCCCGGTGCCACGCCGCTTACCGGAGCCGGCCGCATTGGTCGGCTGCCCAAAACTTTGAGGTTGGCACAATTTGCTGAGCAGGTCGCCGAGTCCTTACCCAGCACCGCGGGTGGAATTCGGGTTGCGGGCGACCCCAACAAGGTAATCGACATGGTCGCCGTGTGTGGGGGATCGGGTGATTTCTTGCTTCCGTTGGCAGCCGCTCTCGCCGATGTCTACGTGACATCGGACCTGAAGTACCACCGAGTCCTAGACCACCCGCAGGGAGAATGCGCGCTGATTGACGCATCCCATTTTGCGACCGAATGGCCGTGGGTGCCGGCGGTTGCCGCCTTGGTGCACAGTGAGCTGGGAAGCAGTGTGAGTACATTGGTCTCCGCGGTGCGAACGGATCCGTGGACCGGACACTATTCCTCCCGCGACTGAAAACTCAAGAGCCGTCAAAGCCGCTTTATTAGGAGATTGCATTGAACATTGATCCGCAGATCCAAGTGCAACTTCTTGCCGTCCAAGGCAAAGACACTGAAGTGGCCCAACTTGAATACAAGCGGTCCACGCTCCCGGCAATTGAGCAGAAAAAGGAACTCGAAGCGAATTTTGCTCGTGCTCGCGACCAGCACATTGCCTCTGAAGTAATTCTTAGTGACCTGCAACGGGAAGCACTAAAATCTGATGGTGATGTGGATGTAGTTCGTCTGCGCATCACGAAAGATGAACAGATGCTTGATTCCGGTGAGATCAACGACCCCAAGCAGCTCTCCAATCTCCAACATGAACTTGAGTCACTTGCCAAGCGCCAGCTCGACCTTGAAGACGTTGAACTTGAAGTAATGGAACGCGTTGAGGGCGCCAAAGCAGCAGTGCAGGTGCTCGCCCAACAGAAAACTGATTTTTCACAGCAACTCGAAACTATGAGCGTGACCCTGGATTCAGAACTAGCGACCTTGGCCGCAGACCTCGTTGATGTTCATTCCGAACGTGTGCGACTGGCAGCTGACATGCCCCCTGAGTTCCTCGCCTTGTACGAAAAGATTCGTAAAGGGCATGAAGGAATGGGCGCTGCCAAATTACACCGTGGTCAATGTGAGGGTTGCCGCCTCACCATTCCACCCCAAGAGCTCAATGTGATT
>CAJIYV010000159.1 GCA_905181745.1 uncultured Actinomycetes bacterium
CAAACAAAATGTCAAGGGAATCAGCCCCCACCGCCGGTAATGTGTGGGTGTTCCCTGAACGGGCGCGCAATCACAACAAAAGGAGTACTCATGTCACAGCCCGAAACAGTGCGTCGCCCATTGGGGATCATGTTGGTAACAGCGCTGATCGGATTTGGTGCCGTGTTAAACATCACTTTTGGTATCTTGATGATTTTTGCAATCTTCGGCACCAATCCCACTCTTACCGACCCATTGGGCAACGACCACGTTATCGGTGGAGGTTGGCTGCTTGTCAACGGAATAATCACCTTGATCTTGGGCCTGATGTACCTATGGCTAATCAAGATGACCATGATCGGATCAGCGACTGCTCAGGTCATTATTCAGATACTTGCCATGATCAATATCGTGTTTGCGATTTTCAACCTGCCATACGGTTGGTGGACAATTTTCATCAGCATGATCATTTTGCTCATGGTGAGTAGCGCTAAAGCCACGATGTGGTTTAGGCAAACCGACTAGTTCTATTTGAGACGGTGACCGAGTCGGTACTGACTACCGGGTCGGTCACCGTTTTGTTTTCACTCTCCGCCAAAGTAACCGATTGAAATCAAGGTTTCCTGCATCCAGGTGAGCCAGTCGTAAAGTTCATGTAGTTGGTAAAGCGGATCTGATTCTGATCGTTCTTCATTCCATGATTCTTGATCGATCTCAAGTCGTGTACCCAGCGCCAACCGCAGGCTATTGAGAAACCCCACCCACTGTTGCCATTGATCGGAGTTGAGTGTGAGCTTTGTTCGCCCTTCCAAGTCCGCCAGTACCCGCTTCGCCCTCGTCACATTCGTGTCCCTCAAGGAACGTTCGGTGAATCTTCTGAACTCCATGGAAGCATCTGGGTCATCGGGATACGCATCAGGAAAAAGTCTGGTTAATATTGGGTCTGTCGGTTTCGCTGCTTGTGAATCAATCCCGATTAGCGCTGCCAGCGGGTCTTCATTTTCGACCACTTCGCTGTTCGGCGAAGTAATGTCAAGTAACTGGTTGGCGAGATCGCCCAGAACCTTGACTTCAATCGGTTCAATGTGGATCACGATCTGCTCGCCATCGGCTTTAATCTCCATGTGTCCTCGATCTTTAGCCGTTTAGTCTTTAGACAGAGTGGCCCAGAGGCCATAGGTGTGCATTGCCGCAACGTCTTTCTCCATGGCTTCTCGGCTGCCAGTTGACACAATTGCCTTGCCTTCGGTGTGGACCAGCAGCATGAGGTAGTCGGCCTTTTCCTTACTGAATGTGAAGTACTCCATAAACACATAGGTAACGTATTTCATCAGGTTGATGGGGTCATCCCACACTGTCGTGGACCAGGGACGGTCCAACTCGCTATCCAACCCCAGCTCGGGGATGGTTTCCAATGGGGTAGAGGTCAAGGTCACAGTTATCGGGATAGACATCGGCATCTGTACAGGCATCTGTACAGGCAACGTCATCAACACTATGACATTGTGGCATGGACCGGGTTGATCAACTAGAGTTGGAATATGATACCCGCGTTTATCGTGCCGCCCGCCGAGCCTGGCCTGCCCGAACCAGCGATTCTTGCCCGGATCCGTGAGTCGGTGATCGGTGATAACCAATTGATGCGGGGGCCATTTGGGCCCAGACGGGTCACCTACGCGGACTACACCGCCAGTGGACGCAGTGTTTCTTTCATAGAGGATTTTATCCGCGCAGAAGTCCTCCCCCGTTATGCAAATACCCACACGGAGTCCAGCGGTACAGGATTGCAAACCACGCGTTTACGCGAAGACGCCCGCTCAATCATCAAGGACGCGGTTCACGGCGATAGCGACACCGCGGTAATTTTCTGCGGCTCAGGATCCACTGCAACAATCAACAAACTAATTGGTATTTTAAATCTTCGCTTACCCGCAGATCTTGACGCGAAATATAATCTCATAAATCAGATCCCTGCCCACGAACGACCAGTGGTTTTTATTGGCCCGTTTGAGCACCACAGCAATGAACTTCCCTGGCGTGAGTCAATCGCAGATGTTGTCACCATTCATGAAGATGCAAACGGGCAAATCGATACCAACCAACTTGAAGCTGAACTCATCGCCTACCAGGACCGACCCCTTCGGATCGCCTCCTTTAGCGCAGGGAGCAATGTCACGGGAATTTTGGCTGACACCGATGCCGTGACTCAACTCATCCACCAGTACGGGGCCTTAGCTTTCTGGGATTTTGCTGCTTCGGGTCCTTATGTCAATATTGAGATGAACCCCCAAAGCGATACACATCCAGCAGCGTACAAAGACGCGATTTTCCTCTCGCCTCACAAATTTATCGGCGGACCCGGAACACCTGGAGTGCTCATTGTTCGCAAAGAGCTCCTGCGCAATACCGTTCCAGAGATTGTCGGAGGCGGAACAGTCGCTTACGTAAACCAGCTTGAACACATGTATCTCGACGATGTGGAACACCGTGAAGAGGGCGGAACACCAGCCATTATCGAGTCCATTCGCGCCGGGCTCGTTTTTCAACTCAAAGAAGCAGTGGGCGTTGAAGTTATTCGGGCGCACGAAAACGACCTAGTTGGTCGGGCAATTGACAGCTGGGAGCCACACCCCAATATTCAAATTCTCGGCAATCTTGACGCAGACCGTCTCAGCATTGTCTCGTTTGTGATTAAGCACCCTGACGGTAAATACCTCCATCACAATTTCGTAGTTGCGGTTCTCAACGACCTGTTCGGTATTCAATCTCGAGGCGGATGCAGCTGCGCTGGGCCATACGGTCATCGACTATTGGGAATAGATTTGGATACCTCACATGAATACGAGCGCGAAATTAGTCACGGCTGCGAGGGTATTAAGCCCGGCTGGGTCCGCGTGAACTTCAACTACTTCATTTCCGAGCCCGTATTTGAATACATTGTCAAAGCGGTCCGTTTAATCGCAGATCATGGTTGGGCCCTGCTCCCCCAGTATCGATTCGATGCACTGTCCGGTCGGTGGAACCATCGCGACGGCGCCGTTGAGCCTCCCCTGCGCCTTTCCATGTTGAACTACAACGAATCCGGTGAACTGACCTACCCCGTTCACCAAGACATCGCACCTGAGAGCGCCCTAGCCGATTACTTGGACACAGCCCACGAGCTCCTGCGCACATTGCCCGAACCGGAACTGCTATCAGGTGACAGCGGATACAGCAAGGACTTCGACCACCTGCGATGGTTTGATTTACCCGTTACTTAATTCGGATCTTGAAGGGTGAGGACACTCCGGCGCCAACCCCTAACTTGGGTTTGGCGAAGACGCGAAATGTGTATTTGCCTCTCTTAAATTTGGCTTTCTTCTTGATCACAATCCGACCGTTTGCTTTTGTTTTGGCCGCAGTAACTTTTTTCCATTTATCGCCTCTTTTCACCTGCAAAATAACCTTTTGCCCCGCAGCGCCCGGCCGCACAACTGTAGCGACCTTCATCTTTTTCCCACGCTTAACCTTTTTCGTTTTAGCTCTTGCGGTAACGGTTGCTGACACTGCTATTGGGAACTCAGCCGAAACAACTTCTGGCGTCGTGTCCGTTGCGCGAATCACAATGCGGAAGGTTGAACTCACATCAAGCGCGAACGGAATACCTACAGCACCGTCCGCACCCGTTACTCCCGATGCAACGTCAACCCAGGTACCAGAATCTGATCGTTGCAAGACCGCCGTTGCGTTAACAATTGGGGCATCGTTGTAAGAAGCAGAAGTGGTCAAAGCGGCAGGCTGACCGAATACCACTGACGGAGGAGCTTCAACCCTCACTTCAGGGACCACGGGAGCAAGCGACTGCGCATAACTGCGAATCAAGGGCCACTGGTTTGGGTTATCCCCGCCCACTGTCCAGTAGGCGGCGGCGTTGATCCCAAATTCCCCCACAAGTTGAGTTCTGGCCAAAACACCCTCAGAGCCTAAAAACCACATGACTTTTTCGGCTGAACATGATTGTGCGGCACCATTGGAGTCTGTCCAATTTACTGTTTTGTTGTAACGAAAGAAATATTCCTTGTTGGTGTCATCCCACTGTGCTGCGCCGCCTTTCTTGGAAATAAATGCGGGGATATCGGCTTCGGTCATTGAACCCCGTGCGATGAGTGATTTGTAAGCCGACTTCTCGGCACCGCTACTGGATTTTCGGGGACAAATTCCCGTGAGCTTGTACGCCCCTCCAGATTTTTTTTCACTCCAGAAACGACCGTATGTAGGGACACCGATTTGGACCTTGACCGGATCTATGACCGAAGCTGAGTACTGCACCATTGACCGAACCCAGTTATAGGGAGCAATCGGACCGGCACCTGAGTAACTGTAGTCATAAGCCATGATTCGAATTCGATCAACAAATGGTGCGATCCCGATCATGTTATAGACGTAATAACCGGTGCGGGCGCTGCAAATTCCATTCATGGAACATGGCGAAGGAATTGTTGCTGCCAATTGTTTACCTTGGGCATGCAAGGCTGTTCCCAATTCCTGGACGAAAGCGGTCCAGATGGGTTGTGTTGAATCCCAACTTGATCTTCCATCAGAGAAAGCGAATTTTTCATAATCTAAATCAATTCCGTCATAGTTATTAGCGACAACGATATTGACGATATCCGCAACATGGGCGCTCCTATTTGCCGGATCAGCCAGAAAATTGGCCATTGTTTTCGCTCCCGAAGCATCAGCGATCGACGGTAGTACCGGGATTCCAGCTGCCCGCAGTTGGGCGAGCGCCCACGATGAGTTCGCTGCAGACTTTCCGTAGTTAGCATTAAAATCAACCTTTATGCCACTACCCTTTTTAGTGGCTGAATACCAAAAAGGTGACACGTCAACGAATAGATCGCTATTTGCCGTTGCAGTAATAACCCCCTGAGGGTTGCTCTGGCTGGACATCCAGTAAGGAATCCAGCCGCTCACGATCCGGCTCGGCGGGCTCTCAGCCAAAGCCGGGGTGGCCAAACTCAGTGCGAAGAGGGGGGCAAGGACAAAAGCGGTGGCACGCCATAAAAAGCGTGAACTTGGGGAAGGCACACCCCATTGTGCGTCATGACTCCGAATTGATCAAACCGACTTCTTGCACGGCGTGTCTACATCAGCATGCGTGAGACTTCTTGGGCGCTCCGGGCAATTCGGGCACCGAATTCTGTCTCGGAGAACTCACGCGAAGAAATAATTCCAATACTTGCCTCAAGTCCCGTAATCCCCGTGAGTGGCACGGCCAACCCATGACTCCCGCCTTCTAAATTGGTAATAACCCACGGCGGGTCAAGCGGTCGGCCAGCCGCAGTTCGAGCGGCCAAGATTGCGCGACCACCGGCACTCGTCTCCAAGGGGGACCTGGTCCCAATCCGCATCGATACGTGCAGATCACTGCGATTTGGTTCGGAAACGAGTGCGACCAGGCCGTCATGTGAATCGGCGATCATCAGATAAGCGGTACAGCTCAGGGCTTCCGCGAGCATTCGAAGTGCGGGTCCAGAAGCTTCACGTACCAGGGGTTGAATGACGCGAGCCAGTGCTAATAGACCAAGCCCTAGTCGACATTTTCCATCGACCGACCTTCGTAGCAGCGAATGCGCCTCCAGAGTGACCACGAGCCGGTAGGCCACAGTTCGCCCCACACCTAGTTTCTGGCTGAGTTCGGTGACACTTAAGCCTTCCGGGTGTTCGGCCAACACCTCCAGCACACTTAATCCTCGATCAAGTGTTTGCGAGGTTTCCTTAGTCACAACTCAACCTAACCACTGCCTGCGGAAAAAACAAAGTGCCCCTCAATAAAGAGGGGCACTTTGTTTCTCAAATTTATTAAGCGACCAAATCCTTGGTCCTACTACGAACAATGAATGATGCAATGATTTCGTAAAGACCAATCAAGACGAGCCAAATACCCACTACCCAAGCGAGAGTAGTCAAAGCTAGGGCTGGCTGAACAAGAATTACGACGCCACCGACGAGCATGATGATTCCGAAGAAGATATTCCAACCTCGGCCTTCTTTGGAGTCAAAGCCCATGAACAAGCTGGCGAATCCACGGAAGAGGAAGGCAATGCCGACGAAAATGCCGAGCAGGTCGACAGCGTTATCTGCAGCACTGCGGATTGCAAAGATACCCAAAATTACCGAAAGCACGCCGGTGATCAGCAGAAGCGCACGGGTTCCCCCGGTGAGACCTGACGCGAATGACCGAACAATTTCAAAAATGCCTGAAATGATCAGATAAATCGCAAAAAGTACCGCAACGACTATCACCGTTGGTGTTGGCCATGAGATGATGACTATTCCCACCACGAGACTGATAATTCCACCGAAAAGTAGCAGCCACCAGATACGACCGATAGATGCCAACATATTGTCGTCGGCTTCCATTTCAACTTGGGATGACATTTTTACCTCCATAGTATGTGCCCTAGGTTGGGCTATTTGTACTATTTGTTATGTTACTACAGGTCACTCTTCATATAAGTAGTTGCCGCACGGACACGCCCACATTAGTGAACTCTTTGGAGAAAGCTCTGGGTTTCAACACGGCGCGGCCGCTCAAAAAGTTCAGTGGCCGTTCCACTTTCCCACACCACGCCCTCGTGCAGGAAGCACACCTGGTCAGCGATCTCTTTGGCAAAGGACATCTCATGGGTCGCCATCACGATTGTTAATCCACCAGCGCGAAGTTCGCGTACAGAGTCAAGAACTTCGCCGACCAGCATCGGATCCAGAGCAGATGTGATCTCGTCGAACAGCATGATCTCGGGTTCCATCGCGAGTGCTCTAACAATTGCCACCCGCTGGGCTTGCCCTCCGGAAAGTCGATCGGGGTAGTCCAGTGCCTTGGATTCCAACCCAAATCGCGTCAACAGCTCCATGGCCGCGACTTTGGAGTCTTTCTGGGACTTCTTCAGAACCCGGATTGGACCAAGCGTGATGTTGTCGAGCACTTTCATGTGCGGAAAAAGATTGTAAGACTGAAAAACAATTCCAATTCGACGACGAATCGCATCAAGATCGGCGTTAAATGCCGTGACATCAAGATCCCCATTAACCATGATGCTTCCGGCATCAACGGTTTCCAATGCATTGATGCAACGGAGTAGTGTTGACTTTCCCGAACCGGACGCCCCAATCAACGCTGTTGCCGAATGTTGCGCCACGTCCAGTGAGGTCCCCCGCAATACCGGATACCCATCAAAAGCTTTCCATACCCCATCAACGCAAATATATGAATCCTGCTTGATCACGCGACACCCCCCGCTCGCTTCTTGCGAGCCGAACGGGTCTGCATCGCATCGGCAAAGCGAGTCATGGGAATAGTCAGTGCAATAAAAATCAGGGCCGCACCCACATAAGGGGTGTAATTAAAGTTCGAGGATGTGTCAATTTGGGCTCGGCGTAGCACCTCGATTGGTCCCAGAACTGCGACGAGGGCCGTGTCTTTTTGTAGTGAGATGAAGTCGTTGAGAAGTGGTGGTGTCACGTTTCGCACTGCCTGTGGCAGTACTACAAAGCGATTATTTTGCAATGAAGAAAGCCCCAAAGACCGCGCGGCCATTGTTTGACTGGGATGCACCGAACCAATCCCTGCACGAAAGACTTCTGCTACGTAAGCCCCGTAGGACAGAACGAGGGCGGCCGTTCCCCAAAAAATCGCGTCGCTGGGAACGCCGGTGAGCTGCAGTGCGGGCATGCCAAAGCCCAAAAGAAAAATCACCAAAATAGTGGGGACTCCACGGAAAATATCAACGTAGAGAGTTGCCAGGACACGAATTGGCAAAAAGATGGGTGACTTGACAGTGCGGGCGAGAGCAACCAATAAGCCAATGATCAAAATTAGTGGTTCGGCGATGAAGAAAATCCGAACGTTCAGCCAGAAGGCTTGCAAAAGTCCCGGAAAGGACTCGGCAAATTGATCACCATTAAAAAACGTTTGTGCAACGGTGTCCCAACCAGAACTGCGACCCACTAGGAGGACAACTAAGGCCACAAATCCAAGCAGGCTGGCGACGCCAATGAGCGCATCCTGTCGAGCTTTTTTTCGCGAACGCGCCTGGCGCAGGGGGTCTACATAAACCGTTTCTGTGTCAGGAGCGGGATTGTTCACGTGTTAATCGATACTAGTTACTTGGACTAGTTCCTTATTCCTTGAAGTACGGTGCTGAAGTCCCAGCCAACCACGCATCTTGGATCTCCTGGAGTTCGCCGGAGTCCTTAAGCGTTGTGAGTGCTTTGTTCACGCAGTTGACAAGTGGATTTCCTTGTTGGAACAGCAAACCGAATTCCTCGCCACCGGCTGCTGCTTGGAATTGACCGACAATTTTGCTGTTATCGAATTCCGCCGCGGTTACGTAGTAGGCGGTGGGGAGATCAACAACAATTCCGTCAATCTGTCCGTTTTGCAATGCACTCTTAGCGTCATTGGTGTCGTTGAAAACATAGGGCTCATCCGTAGGTTGAACAACCTCGGTAACAAAGGAAAGGCTGGTGGTTCCCACCTGAGCACCCAACTTTGCGTCTTTGAGTTCCGTGATAGTGGTTGCACCGGCGATCGGTGAGTCGTTCAATGCAACTACTGCCTGATTCACTGTGTAGTAGCCATCAGAGAAATCGACAACTTCCGCACGCTCTGGCGTAATCGAGATTTGGTTTATGTCGAAGTCGAAGTTCTTGTTACCTGGGGCATAGGAAGTATTGAACGGGACTACTTCCCACTTCACGTCCATTGGTGCGAACCCCAGTTGAGAACCCACAGCGTATGCAATTGCTGATTCAAAACCTTCACCATTTGTGGGGTCATCATCAGAGAAATACGGAGGATATGCGGGAGTGTCAGTACCAACTGTCAGCATTCCCGGATTGATAGTTGTGAGATTTTCATAAGCACACTCATCTGTGGCTGCACTTTCTGAAGTGCTCTCTTCCACGGAAACTTCAGCAGCGGTCGTTTCTGCTGCGGTGTCGTCGCTGCTCGAAGAGCACGCTGACAATAAAAGTCCCGCAACGGCCAGTGAGGCCACCGCGCTACGACGAACTGATTTTCTCTGCAACTATGTTCAATCCCATCAAAGAATTAGTTTTGTGAAGGCACGCAGGAGAGCGCTTTACAAGTCTTCCACTTGCGGTGCATGGGTTCTTCGCAGCCCCTCTATTGGCCACCCTTGGGGAGTGACTTATGGATTTTCTCACACTCCGGGCAAATGGGGAATTTGGATGGGTCACGATTTGGGGACCATTTCTTGCCACACAAGGCGGTAATCGCCGACCCGGTAACGGCACTCTCCACGATTTTGCCTTTCTCAACGTAATGGGCAAATTTTTCGTGGTCGCCGTCGTCGAAGCCTGATGTTCGTTCCTCAGTGAGGACACTGCCAAGCTCCTCAAGATCGGGGGCCGCGAGTGGGGTATCTAGTGGTGTGCTCATGGACACACTGTACTTTCTCGGGGGTGAGCATGGACATGCATCATGAATTTGCAATTCCTTCTTATACCCCCTAGGGTATATCCATGGCTACAGTAGAATTAACCGAATCTAGTTTCGCAGACACGATCAAGCAAAGCCCGATCGTCTTCGTGGACTTCTGGGCCCAATGGTGCGGACCGTGTCGCAGCTTCGCACCAGTCTACGAACAGGCTGCTTTGGCCAACACTGACATTGTATTCGCCAAAGTTGACACCGAGGCCGAACAAGGGTTGGCAGGAAGCTTCCAAATTTCGTCCATTCCGACCCTCATGGCAATCCGTGACGGCGTAGTGCTGTATTCACAAGCTGGTGCCCTACCCCAAGAGGGACTGAACGAATTAATTTCGGCTGTCCGTGACGTTGATATGGAACAGGTGCGCACGGAGATTGCCAAGGCAAGTGACGACGCAACCCAGGACTAATTGTCCAAATAGGGGTTCTTAGCACACCCCCCCCTCCAGCACCTTTCACCACGGCTGACATGTGAGTTAAGAATCACCACGGGAGTCGGTTTATCCGCAGTGGGATCGCTCGAGGAGCCCACGACTTGACAGGGTTCTAGGAAGTAGTGTTCTAGGAACAGTCGTAACAGCTACAAAGGAATTTGTGGGCGAGGTGATCTTTCGAAAAAGCCTTCGGAATCCACCAATCTCCAGCTCCCTAAACGCTACTCCTAGACTTGTGAAATGACTGCCGCACTCACCCGTGAAGACGTACGCTCCCTAGGCCTCACCGATCGAGACTTTCTGCGCGAACTGGATTTCACCGCAGCTCAACTAAATTCCATTCTCGACTTGGCTGTTCGGCTCAAGCAGCTTCGCAAAGAACACAACGAGCCAGAACTGCTCTTGCACAAGAATCTTGCCGCTATTTTTGAAAAAACTTCAACCCGCACCAGAATCTCTTTCAGCGTCGCCATGAACGATCAAGGCGGAAACACTACTTTTCTGGATGGGTCATCAAGCCAAATTGGTCATAAGGAATCCCCCGCTGACACTGCGCGAGTGCTCAGCCGCATTTTCGATGCAATTGGATTCCGCGGTAGCGAACAGGCTGTGGTCGAGGAGCTTGCCCAGTATTCACAGGTTCCGGTATACAACGGGCTCACAGATCAATGGCACCCCACCCAAATGCTGGCCGACTTCCTCACCATGCGTGAGCACCAAGATGAGCCTGGTGAGCAGATTTCATACTGCTACCTCGGTGATGCACGCAATAACATGGGAAATTCCCTGTTAATCATGGGAGCGATCATGGGCTCGGACACCAGAATCGTCGCCCCAAAAGCGCTGTGGCCAGAGCAATCAGTGATTGACCAAGCACATGAGCGAGCCCAGGACAGTGGAGCGCAACTCACAATCACCGAAGACCTCGCACAAGGGGTAGCCGGTGCAGAGTTCGTGCACACAGATGTCTGGGTGTCTATGGGGGAACCTAAGGAAGTCTGGCAAGAGCGAATCGAGCTCCTCAAGCCCTACCAAGTGAATCAGGCGGTACTTGATTTGGCAGGACCACACTCAAAGGCAATGCACTGTTTGCCGGCCTACCACGACTCAAAGACAGTGCTTGGCGCCCAGATCTCACAGGACTTCAATCTTGACGGTGGGGTCGAAATCACGCATGATGTTTTTGAATCACGTGCCAATATTTCATTTGATCAAGCTGAGAACCGGATGCACACGATCAAATCACTCTTGGTCGCGACCCTCGCCTAATCGCGTGAATTCTTAAGAGTTGTTCAAGCGATCACGCAGCCCCTGCAACTGCGCATTGAGCTCCGCGGGTACCCGATCACCAAACTCTGCATAGTACTCCTTGGTTAACTCGGTTTCGACCAACCATGAGTCAGCGTCAACAGCAAAGAGGTCGGCCAGTTGCGCTTCTGTTATGTCGAGCCCGTCCGTGTTCAACGCACCTGGTGTCGGGATCCGACCGATTGCAGTGTCGACCGCTTCAGCTTTACCGCTTAAGCGATTAACAATCCATTCGAGGACTCGCGCGTTTTCACCGAACCCCGGCCAAATGAATTTATCATCTGCATCTTTTCTGAACCAATTCACCGAGTAGATGCGAGGCAGTTTATCCGGGCTAGTAAAACCTCCGATCTTGAGCCAGTGACCCCAGTAGTCAGCCATGTTGTAGCCACAGAATGGCAACATGGCAAACGGATCCCGGCGCAGTGCGCCAACAGTTCCTTCGGCGGCGGCCGTCTGCTCGCTGGAAACAGATGAGCCAACGAACACGCCGTGCGGCCAGTCGAATGATTCCGAAACCAATGGCACGTTAGTCGCCCTTCGTCCACCAAAGAGAATTGCGTCAATTGGGACTCCAGCCGGGTCTTCCCAATTGGATGCAATTGAAGGGCACTGTCCCGCTGGGACAGTGAATCGCGCATTTGGGTGACTTGACGGATCTGCCGAGGCAGGGGTCCAGTCGTTGCCCTTCCAGTCGATTAAGTGCTGGGGGGCTTCGTCGGTCATGCCTTCCCACCAGATGTCACCGTCGTCAGTGAGAGCGACGTTCGTGAAGATTGAGTTGCCACTGAGTGAGCGAATCGCATTGGCATTGGTTTTCATGCCTGTACCAGGTGCAACCCCAAAGAAGCCTGCCTCTGGGTTAATTGCATAAAGCCGACCATCCTCGCCAAATCTCATCCAAGCAATGTCATCACCAATAGTCTCCACACTCCAACCAGGAACGGTGGGTTCCAACATTGCCAGGTTGGTCTTTCCGCACGCGGATGGGAATGCGGCCGTGATGTATTTGACGTCATTTTGTGGCGACGTCAATTTCAGAATCAACATGTGCTCGGCCATCCAGCCTTCATCGCGTGCCATGGCAGATGCGATTCGTAGTGCAAAGCATTTCTTACCCAGCAACGCATTTCCGCCGTATCCGGAACCGTAGGACCAAATCTCGCGGGTCTCCGGGAAATGAACAATATATTTCGTGTCATTACACGGCCATGCGACGTCGGGGATTGAATTGCCGGAGTCATCGACCAATGGGTGGCCCACTGAATGCACTGCGGGAACGAATTCACCAAATTCGCCGATTTGATCAAGTGCCGCCTGTCCCATGCGGGTCATGATTTTCATGTTCACAACCACGTAAGGGGAATCAGTGATCTCGACTCCCAGTTGTGCGATGCGTGAACCAAGAGGTCCCATGGAAAACGGCACCACATACATGGTACGACCACGCATCGCGCCCTTCATCACTGAATTCAGAGTCGATCGCATCTCAGTAGGTTCCATCCAATTATTGGTGGGACCCGCATCAATTTCGCGCTGCGAGCAAATATAGGTGCGCTTTTCAACTCGAGCCACGTCGCTTGGATTCGAGCGGGCCAAGAATGAATTTGGGCGCAACGTCTGATTGAGTTTAAGCAGGGTACCGGCTTCGACCATTTGATTGGTGAGACGAGTCCACTCGGCCTCGGAGCCATCACTCCATTCAATTGCGTCAGGTTCAAGGAGCGCGGCCATTTCGTCAACCCACTCGAGGAGTTGTTTATTTTGGGTGGGTGCTGCGGCGAAATCGAGTTGAGCGGCCATGTGACTACTTCCTTGCGGTGGTTGTGGGAAGGCGGTTTTTCCGATAGCTAAGGATGCACCCAGAATTGCAAATTTGCCACCCAAATAAACGTGATCTACCACACTTGCGACAAAAAGCCCCGCAGTTATCCGCCGATAAAGGTGATGTAACCGTTTGCGCTGATTAGGCCAGCGAGAGGAACAGTTTCTCGAGTTGATCGCGAGTCATAGGGGCGTCGTCACCCTTTTCGAAACACTCCTGCATTCCGGTGGCTACGACCTTGAAGCCAGCCCGATCAAGTGCTTTGGAAACCGCAGCAAGCTGGGTGACCACGTCAGCGCAACTTCGACCGGTTTCAATCATGTTGATCACACCATCAAGTTGACCCCGGGCACGCTTTAGGCGGGTGAGCACTTCGGTATTGACCTCCAGTTGCGGTTCCATAGTGCACAGACTACTCGGCTTTACCCATACCGGCATGGGTATCCCCACCAGACTAGACTTTTATCATGACCGATTCCACGGAACATTCCCACGGCAAAGGTGTTCAGAGCACATTGGCCCCCCTCGCCCGCGAATTACGCAAGGTGATCCCTGACACGTACGCGGGATTCGCTGCGCTTCACACCGCCGCCCTCGCCGAAGGGGCGCTCCCCTCTAAGACAAAAGAGCTAATTGCTTTGGCCATTGCTGTCGTTGAACAGTGCGATGGCTGTATTGCCGCCCATGCGCGAGGTGCTGCCAAAGCCGGTGCCACAAAAGAAGAAGCGGCCGAAGCAATCGGGGTTACCTTCTTAATGGCCGGCGGCCCTGCAACGGTGTACGGGCCTCGGGCCTACTCTGCGTTCTGTGAATTTGCCGAACCCAGCGGATAGCTCCCGATGAAAGGCAATCCCACATGAGCGGGAAGATCGCCCTCGTTGGCAGTGGGGAATACCTCCCGGGCATGGGTGAACTGGAATCGTGGTTACTTGAAGACCGCCCGCGTACCTACGTACAAATCGCGACGGCAGCCGCTCCCGAAGGTGAAAGATCAATTGCCCGATGGCATGAACTCGGGAAGGAAGCTGCCCAGCGGTTGGATGCCCAACAGGTGGTCATCGACATTCGAAATCGCACAGATGCTGACAACCCGAAAATCGTGGAATCCATTGCCGGCGCCGGACTGATCTACCTCTCTGGCGGCAACCCGAACTTTCTGGCACAGACCTTGCGGGAAACCCTTGCCTGGAAAAGCATCCTTGAGCAATGGCGCGCTGGCACATCTATTGCAGGCTGCAGCGCGGGCGCCATGGCTTTGTGTGGCTACGTTCCTAATTTCCGCCACCCAAAAGAAGGTGGTGAATCAGGACTCGGATTGGTTTTTAACGCGCGAGTGATTCCACATTTTGACCGCTACAGCCGCTTTATTCCTGACTTTGCGCTCAAGCCTTTACTTACCGATGGACAACAAATAATTGGCATCGACGAAAACACTGCCCTCACCAGTAGTGGTCCCGGTGAAAATCACGCCCGCGAATGGGCGTTTCGTAGCGTGGGCCAGGGCTCAAGTTGGCGCATTGACGCAGATCGCAAACATCGAATTAATGGTTCCATCCAACTCTTGGTCGACACCCATGGATAAATGGATTACTCAGAATTCCATCTCTGAGTTTCCCCAGACCCAATCTTTGCGCCGCGGGATTCGAACTTTTAAACCACGCCGCAGCCGGATCACAAAATCTCAGCAATACGCGGTCGACAATTCCCAAGAACTGATCATCGATTTCCAAAACGAATTTCTGAATTGGCCCCACCAGCCAATACCGCTCTATCTTGACATCGGTTTCGGCAATGGCGTGTCAACCCTTGCCTTCGCTCGAGCAGAACCCGAATCAGCTTTCCTTGCAATCGACGTTCACACACCCGGTGTAGGGGACCTACTATCCAAGCTTCATGAACGTGAAATCACCAACGTACGAGTCATGGAAACCGATGCAATTGCCGTGTTAGAAAACATGATCAGGCCGAGATCCCTATCGGGTATTTACACCCTATTCCCAGATCCTTGGCAAAAAGCTCGGCATCACAAACGTCGAATCGTGCAGCAAGGAATTATGGACCTCATGCACTCGCGCCTAACATCCGGTGGTTTTTGGCACATTGCAACGGACTGGTCACACTACGCCGAATCCATTTCTGACCTCTTTGCCCAGCCATCCAATACAAAAAAATGGAGTCGTGGCGATCAGACGAGGCCGGAACGAGCCGTAACCCGTTACGAAGAGCGAGCAATATCTGAGGGACGAGCCGTAACCGACTTTCATTTCTTGGTCAACTAAAACGTGAACTCCCAAAACCTACTCAATGAATCTGCCCCGGCGATGTTTAGACTGCCAACATGATCAATCTGGAGACTTTGAGCCGTCTGTATTCCGCGCACTCGGATTCGTTCACGAGCGAAGTCGCCCCGTTAATGATCGGGGAAAAGATATTCGACCGACCCGCTCTGATGGCGACAGTGAACTTGTCCCCGGACTCCACCTACCGGGAGAGCATCGCCCTCAGCACCGAATCGGCCGTACGAAAGTCCCGGGTCTATTGGGCGCAAGGAGCCGATGTGGTCGATCTTGGAGCGGAGTCCAGTACCGCAAAAGCATCACGCGTGGGCGTGAAGGAACAGATCGGCGCACTGGTCCCGGTCATCGAGGAGCTCAACGCAGACGGCATCTCTCTCTCGGTTGAGACTTACGAACCCGAAGTGGTGCGGGCTTGTCTGAACGCCGGGGCCAATGTGGTTAATTACACCGGAACCACTCACCAGGAGGCGATTCTCGACCTTGCCAGCGAGTTCGGTGCCACCGTCATCCTGTGTTACGTGAAGGGGGCTGATGTGCGTGAAATAACTGATGTTGACCTAGATAATGATCCCATTCCTGGACTACTCGACTATTTTTCTCAGCGAATCGACTCAGCCAAGAAGCACGGTGTGACCAAAATCGTCATCGACCCAGGCATGGGCTTCTACTATGGGAACCTCGTGGATCCCATCACGCGTGTGAGACATCAAACCAAAGTAATTCTGAACTCTTTCCGCTTAAAAAGTTTGGGGTATCCGATCTGCCAGGCACTCCCACATGCTTTCAATCTATTTGAAGATGAATTTCGTACTGCTGAAAGCTTCTTTGCCGTAATCGCCAGCCTGGGTGGAGTGGACCTGGTGCGGACTCATGAAGTTGCTAAAGTGAACTCGGTGTTAAAAACAATGCAATTGGACACGGCGCTGTTCTCACGCCACTAGCGAGCGCGCATACACTCCACGGCGCCGCAGGCTCTAGCCCCAGAAAGCGTCCACAACAATGCCGTCTTGTGTGGAAAGGGTTAGTCGATCTGTTTGGTAATCCATTGTGACTACTTGCGCCTCGCCATCTATGGAACCCACCCGCCAGGAGTAGCCGCTGGCCTGAATGAGTGCGCCTGCGTCCTCTAGTGTCATTCCCGAGGCAACTAGCTCCTGCTGAAATTCTACCTGCTCCACTGAAAAATCAGTGTTTTCCGTTGCAGTCATGGTCCCACTCGGCTCCACTTCACCGCCCTCGCTGGAGCCACTGGTGCTGCAGCCGACTAGGCCGACCGTTGCCACGAAAAGTAGTGTGCTCAGACGAAATATCATCTTTTTCATCGGGCCTCCCCGGATAAATGGACAGTTTCGTGGTGGCAACTCCAGTTCATTAGTTTACTGTACACCCAATTACCTTTTCCCAATTTAATGAGTTGTGTAGACCTTCGTGTGCGTGCGAGTACATGCTCAAATTTACCACCGCTGATTGATCGGTATCTGCCCCGCACGTGCTTTGTCGGTCCTAGTGGCACACTGGCACCATGACCAAGAAAATCGAGAATCCCCTGTCTGACGCTGACGACCAGCGAGCCAAGTTCAAAGCTGCCCTCGATGCAAAAAATCACAAGCCCGGTCACACTGGATCGCATCCCCATGCGACCAGCGAAGCAGCGAAGGACCCTTCTGGCCGGTCAGGCGGCAAACGCGAATTTCGCCGCAAGAGCGGAGGTTGACCACCCCAGGCTAGGTTCCGAGATTTTTAGCCACCGG
>CAJIYV010000160.1 GCA_905181745.1 uncultured Actinomycetes bacterium
GTAGTACGCGATACCAGTTTTGCCGTTGGGTGCCACCGCTGTTGCTTTGGTAAGCCACTTTACGGCGCGCTTTGCTTGTGCGGTCTTGCCCGAAGCGTTCAACGCGAGCGCGGCAAGTGCGGTTGAGTTCGTATTGGGCCCGCTGTAGTTGACGGCGTCTGACGGTCCGCATTCGGTGCGAATGCTGACCCGGTAGGACTTAAAGCTGCCATCGAGGCATTGCTGGGCCACCAACCATTTGACGGCAGCCTTGTCAGGGCTCACGCCCACCGAGTCCAAGCCAAGAATGGCCAATGCCTGATGGTCCACTCCGGTGTAGGTCGGGTCAATGGTTCCATAAAGGCCGGCGTCTGGTCCAGCGGCGTGTGCTGGAGAAAGTCCCAGCCCTAAAGAAACGGCAATGCTGAGCACTGCCGCCAGAATCGATTTGTGCATTTTTTTCATGGTGCCTTCTTTCAGTGAGTGGTCACTAGAACATGGCCCATGGATCGCTCAATCAAAAACCCCAAGCACTAAAAGTGCCAGGGGCGATCAAGTTTTCACTTGAGCGCTCGTCCCGTTACCTCGACGGATGACCGCTCGCGAGTGTTAGGTGCTCCGACTTATCAGGTTTTCACCTGACTTACGGTTGCGGGACAGCGCCGGATTTTCACCGAACTTCCCCTGGGTTCACTCGCGTCAATCTTTTGTTGTGTGCATATATGACCATGTTTGTATGTCCGTGTCAATGTGAACACGGACTAGGGCCAGGAGTGCTATTCGGAGTTCAGGCTCATGGGTCCGTACACGACTCGATCACCGTCAACGAGAGTGACAGCGCTTATCCCGGCTGCACGCAGCTCACGCCAGGTGTCAGACACGTACGCTTCCGCATCGCTCTGGCTGGGGAATGCCGATGTGACACATGGCTCCACCGGGGAGTCGATCACTTGGCCGCCATTATCTAAATATTGCCAACTCCAAGACATTGCGTCTCCTTAACGCTCAGACTAAATTTTATGGTCTTATTTCTGGTGAAACGGTGAGTGCTGGGTCCGTGCTGACAAGATCACCCAGTGCGTAGTCGATCGCACTGAGTACATCCGAGGGCAATGTTACCCCCGCAGCCTTCGCATTTTCAGTTATTTGCTCAGGTCGTGAGGCACCCACAATGGCTGCAGACACGTTGGGATTGCTCAGTACCCAGGCGATGGCCAGTTGAGACATGGTCAAATTCATGTCTTTGGCAATTGGCTCCAATTTTTCAACAGCCGCTAGGACTGGATCATTGAGCCATCTGGCCACAAAGCTCGCGCCAGAAGAAGTGTCGGTCGCTCGACTCCCCTGTGGAGCCGGCGCCCCAATTTTATACTTACCGGTCAACACGCCCTGAGCGATGGGCGACCACACAATTTGGCCGATGCCCAGTTCCTCACTTGCCGAAACAACTTCGGCTTCAATTACCCGCCACAACATGTTGTATTGGGGCTGGTTGCTCACAATTCGATCAAAACCCATGTCGGAGGCGATGCGGACTGCATCGCGGATCTGTGCCGCTGTCCATTCACTCACCCCCACATAGAGGACTTTGCCGTGACGGACCAGATCATCAAATGCGCGAAGGGTTTCTTCCAGCGGGGTTGCGTAGTCGTAGCGGTGCGCTTGGTAGAGATCCACATAATCGGTCTGCAACCTGCGCAATGAATTTTCACACGACTCCATGATGTGCTTGCGTGAAAGTCCGCGGTCATTAACCCCCTCGCCGGTCGGCCAGTACACCTTGGTGAAGATTTCTAGACTTTCCCGGCGTTGGCCTTTGAGAGCTTTGCCCATTACTTCTTCAGCTTTGGTAGCCGCGTACACATCTGCCGTGTCAAAAGTGGTGATCCCGGCTGCCATGGCCGCCTGCATGGTCTTTATAGCAAGGTCATCGGTGACCTGTGATCCGTGGGTGATCCAGTTGCCGTAGGTGATTTCACTGATTTTTAACCCGCTACGCCCTAAATGACGAAACTCCATCGGTCTACTTGCCTTTCTTTCGCCCACGTTCAACACGTGGTTTTGGCATGCGCAGTCGTCGATATTGCAAGGTGCGCATGAGTGCGTAAAGCGTGATTCCCCGTCGGTCTGCACTATCGGGAAAGACTTTCTTGGCTCGGGACTTGAGTTGGATGACCAAAATAGTTGTGTCCACAATGATGAGAGTTGCCATGAGGAAGAAGCCGAGTGACACAAGTTGCTGAACCGATGGGTTATTCACAAAGCCCAGCAGCAACACAACCACGGCCATGAAAATAAAGTATTCAGCGATCGTATAGCGACCGTCGACAAAGTCACGCACGAATCCTCGGACGGGGCCTTGATCGCGCGCAGGCAGGTATTTTTCATCACCGGCAAGCATTCCTGCGCGGGCACGGGATCGCTCCGCGCGATCTTGCTCTTTGGCGGCCTTCTTACCGCCCTTTGAACCGCGTGGGGAACGAATGGAGGTCTTTCTGGCGGCCTCGGCATCTCTGCGCGAAGGGGTGGGCCGACCTTTCCCCACCAGATCCGAATCTGATCTGGATTCTGCAACGGGTGTCGTATCGGCTGTCTTCTTAGGGATCCCAAACATGATGTGACCAGCGTAGCCCCAAGTGCCACTGATCCGTCGATGAAGTGTCGTTTACCCTAGGCTCAGGGTAATTGAGCAAAATTATTTGGTCGCAACGAAGGGAATTCACATGGGTCTGTGGCAGCGCTTCACTTTGATCTTCAAATCTAAAGCTAATAAAGTTCTCAATAAGGCTGAGGACCCACGGGAGGTTCTCGACTATTCCTATGAGAAGCAGCTTGAGCTCCTACAGAAAGTGCGCCGGGGTGTCGCCGACGTCGCGACCAGCCGCAAACGGCTTGAGTTGCAAGTGCAGAGTTTGGATAAGCAGGAGGCTAAACTCGAAGAACAGGCCCGCGCAGCTCTGGCCGGGAACCGTGAGGATTTGGCCCGCGAAGCGCTCGTCCGTCGCAGTGGACTTCACACCCAGATTGCTGACCTTCAAGAACAACTCGCGCAACTGTCCGAGCAGGAAGAAAAGCTAACGGTCGCAGCGCAACAGTTACAAGCGAAGGTGGAAAGTTTCCGTACCAAAAAGGAAACGATCAAAGCGACCTACTCGGCGGCCGAAGCTCATACAAAGATCAACGAAGCTTTTGCTGGCATTTCGTCCGAACTTGGAGATGTTGGCCAAGCTGTTCAGCGCGCGGAGGATAAGACAGCCGAGATGCAGGCTCGTGCCGGTGCCATCGACGAACTCATGGCTTCAGGAGCACTTGAGGACCCATCCGGGATGTCCAAGGACAACATCACGATCGAGCTTGAGCGCATGGCCAGTGACACGGATGTCGAATCCCAACTTGCCGCGATGAAAAATGAGCTCGGATCGGCCGAAAAAAAAGCAATCGAGGACTAAAGGAAAGAGAATAACGCGAAGTGGCTCGTTCACGGTATGAAAAAGATTCAGGACTTGGCACTCGCATGTTGGGAACGCTTTTTGGTTTAGGGCTTCTCTATGTAATCCTGGCTGGCCTCCTGATCGCGATTGGCATCAATGCGATCTTTGTGCTGGTGCTGTCCGGTGGATTTCTTTTTGGCCAGTGGTGGTTCTCAGACACGCTGTCAATGAAAGCAATGCGTGCGGTTGAGGTAACACAGGAGCAAGCACCGTCCGTGCACGCAATCGTTGATCGAATCTGCGCAATGGCGGACATGAAGAAACCCAGGGTGGGGATTTCAGACAGCCCGGTGCCGAACGCTTTTGCAACGGGCCGCAGTCCTAGCCGTAGTGTCGTGGTTGTTACGACTGGCATTCTTAAACAACTCGACGAAGAGGAACTTGAGGCGGTCTTAGCGCACGAACTTTCGCACGTTGCCCACCGAGACGTGACCGTTATGACGATCGCGTCTTTCACTTCGATTCTCGCTGGGTTTATTACTCGAAGTGCCATGTGGGGATCCATGATGCGAGGGGGTAGGGATCGAAACACCGCGGTGGTGTTCATGGCGGTAATGGCCGTAAGCGCAGTTGTCTACTTCATTTCATTTCTTCTGATTCGCGCGCTCTCGCGTTACCGCGAGCTCGGCGCAGACCGCGGAGCAGCTTTGTTGACGGGTAAACCAAGTGCTCTGGCCAGTGCCCTGGTCAAGATTAGTGGCGGCATGAATGCAATCCCGGACACGGACTTGCGTTCGATGGAGCCAGTAAGTTCGATCGCGTTCGCCCCAGCATTTAAAGGTGGGAAAGGAATGGGAATGGAAGCAATTTTTGCAACCCACCCACCGCTGGAAGAAAGACTGGAACAGCTCGCAAAAATCTCCGCCCAACTGGGTGAGCGCTAGCCGGTGGGTTTCCTCGATGCAATCCGCGGCCGCAAGGCGCCCACCAGGCCACACCTTGACGCCCTATTTGCGCTGCCATCTGCTGCGATCACCCTTGACGTTGACTTGGGCCTCACCTCAACAGGTGTTGGCTCAGTGTGCTTTCGATCGCCAGAAGGTAGAGCATTTTCAGACCTTGAAACGCAAGTGCGCGAACTACTCGACGCAGATGGTGGCCCCAGTGTTGAAGCAAATGGTGATGAATTCGGATTCGACTGGCTCACGGTGAGAACCGAACCGGCTGATCTGGCAACCGCGGTGACAGATATTCACGCGGTGAACACCTCTTTGGTCCAGGCTGGCTTTGGTCCGCAACTGCTGTGTTCTGTTTTTCCTTTTACTGATCAAGTGGGCAACACGGTCTCACTGGTGTACCTGTATAAGAGGGGAACTTTCTACCCGTTTGCACCAAGGGTTCGTGGCCAAGATAAGTCACGTAATAATGTTTTGGAACTACAGGTCCGGGACAAACTTGCTGGGGAGCTTGCAGTTGAAGAGGATACGACCCGCTGGTTTGCTTTGTGGGATGCGCCGGGTGTTGGGTAAAGAGCCTTAAAGTGCGTACGAAATTTTGCGCGACTGTTGCGAAACCGCCTAAATCAGACATAAACGAATATTCACTCAAATAGGACGACTTTTGTTATTCGCATGGCAGGTTGAACAAGAACGGGGAAACTGTGCAACGATCATAGCCTTGGTCAAAGTACGTCGTTAGCTGACACCGTGTCAGCCAGTTAAGGAGGATCTTGTGCCTGGAGTTCTCGAACTCTCGTTCAATCAATATTCAACTGTGTATAACGCGATATCGTTTGCACTTGCTTCGATGCTCGCCACGTTCGTGTTTTTACTTGTCGTGATGCCCCGCGTTCTTCCCCGCTACCGCCAAGCGCTTGCTGTTTCGTCAATCGTTTGTCTGATCGCTGCCTACCATTATTGGAGGATTTTCAATTCCTTCACGGAGGCATATGTTGCAGAGGGAGCCGGAGAGGCAGCAATGGCTGGCTCGGATCCTACTTACGTACTTGTCAACGGCGAAGGCTTCAACGAAGGCTACCGATACATCGACTGGCTCCTTACCGTCCCACTGTTGCTGTTTGAAGCAATTGCAGTACTGGCGCTCGCTCGCATGGTGCGTCGCAGCCTCATGATCAAGCTGATCCCGGCTGCATTCCTGATGATCGCACTCGGTTACCCAGGTGAGATTTCCACTGACAACATGACTCGCGGAATCTGGGGCTTCCTATCGACCCTTCCATTCCTGTACATCTTGTACATCTTGTGGACGCAACTCAGCAAGGCCATGGTTACGCAGCCAGGACAAGTCCGCAAGGACCTTAACGGGCTACGACTGCTGCTACTGGGAACGTGGGGCGTGTACCCGATTGCCTTCCTCTTGCCTCAGTTGGGAATCGATGGCGCCGACTCATTTGTGGGTCGCCAGCTCGGTTACTCGATCGCCGACGTATTGGCGAAGTGTCTTTTCGGTCTGTTGATCTACAAGATTGCTCGCGAAAAGAGCTTTGCAGACGACGAGTCATTTGCCGCTGCCGAGATCCACGAAGCACCCTCATCAGCAGGAAAGAGCGCTTAGCTCTTACTTAAACGCACGTAATTGTGGCCGCGAGGGGTTGTTTCCTCCCGCGGCCACAATTTTTGTGTCCAGACGTATGCTCAAGCAATGACCGAACAGCAGCCCTACACGGTGATTAACAAGATTGGGAACATCGAGATCCGCGACTACCCGGCGAGTGTTTATGCTCAAGTAACGCTGACCGGAGATCCAAACCAGGTCGGTAGCACAGCATTTGGTTCGCTCATCGGCTACATCTCTCGCCACAAAATTGCAATGACCGCACCGGTCATCCAGGAACGCAATGCTGCACGATGGGATGTTTCTTTTGTCATGCCGGCTGGACTGAAAGCGAAGGAACTGCCCGAACCTGGCGACGGGAAACTCACCATCAACGACGTACCGGCGCACCTTGCTGCGGCTACACATTGGTCGGGTAACTGGAAGTACGCCGAAGTAGAAAAACGCGGTGACGCCATGATCACCGAACTTGCTGACCTTGGCTATCGGGTAAATGGGAAACCACGATGGGCACGGTACGACCCACCATGGAAGCCGTGGTTCATGCGACGCAATGAAGTGATTATCCCGATCGTGACTCGATAGGTGAAGCAGGCCGAGCTAGTCGAGTGTCGGTGTGACCCCCGGCAGGGCGAGCATGCGATCAAGGGCGATCTTTGCCCAATGTGAAGTCTCCGGATCCACGCTAATTTGGTTGACTACATTTCCACTTGCAAGTAACTCAAGTGAATACACCAAGTGCGGTAAATCAATGCGGTTCATTGTCGAGCAGAAGCAGACGGTTTTGTCCAGGTAGGTGATCTTCTGGTCCGGGTGGGCGAGTGCCAGGCGTTTCACCAAATTTAGTTCAGTGCCGATCGCCCAGGCCGAGCCGGCAGGTGCGCCCTCGATGGCAGCAATAATTTTTTCGGTTGAGCCCACCTGATCTGCCTTTTCCACAACCTCGTAGGTGCACTCAGGGTGAACAATCACTGTCACTCCGGGAACCTCTGCGCGAACTTGATCTACGCACTCAGGCGTAAAACGACCATGGACGCTGCAATGGCCTTTCCACAAAATTATTTTCGCGTTGCGCAGCTCGTCCACGGTTAAACCACCATTAGATTTGTTGGGGTTGAACACAACACAGTCATCAAGGCCCAAACCCAAGTCGCGTACGGCGGTGTTGCGACCCAAGTGTTGGTCGGGCATGAAGAGAACTTTTTCTCCCCGCTCAAACGCCCATTCAAGGCTGCGCTGGGCATTACTTGAGGTGCAGATCGAACCACCGTGCTTACCCGTGAATGCTTTGATGGCAGCTGTTGAGTTCATGTAAGTAATCGGGATGGTGACATCCGCCACGCCCGCGGCTTCAAGGTCAGCCCAACATTGCTCGACCTGGCTAATCTCGGCCATGTCCGCCATCGAGCAGCCGGCTGCCAGGTCAGGAAGAATTACCTGTTGTGAGTCCCCGGTGAGGATATCGGCGCTCTCTGCCATGAAGTGAACACCACAAAAAACAATGAACTCTGCGAGAGGCATGTCCGCAGCCTTCTGAGCAAGTTTGAAAGAGTCACCTGTGACATCAGCAAATTGAATTACTTCATCACGTTGGTAGTGGTGGCCCAAAATAAAAACTCGATCACCCAAAGTGTCCTTTGCGGCTTGGGCTCGAGCCACAAGACCGGGGTCTGACGCTGGAGGTAGATCTCCCGGACATTCAACCCCGCGTTCACTGGTCGAATCGGCCGCTTTTCCCAACAGAAGCAGGGCAAGGGGACTGGGGGAGGGGTCAACAAAGACGCTAGCCATCTGACAATTGTCCCGCAGCAACGAATTTCTGCCACGTGGGGCTCTGCTCAGAGTGGAATGTCGGATCGTAAGAGGGTGGCGTCTAGCGCAAACGAAGTCCGTGCATTACCCTTAGGTAACTAACCATTGAAAGAGGGCTGATCCATGTCTACTGAAACCACAGTTGAAACCCCCGTGACCGACGGCATCGCGCTCAGCGGTGAAGCCGCAGACAAAGTCAAGACTCTCCTCGAATCTGAAGGCCGCGATGATCTCGCCCTTCGGATTGCCGTCCAGCCCGGCGGTTGTTCCGGTCTTCGTTACCAACTTTTCTTTGATGATCGCACCCTCGATGGTGACGTTGTCAAGGAGTTCGGCGCGGTCAACGTGGTCACCGACCGCATGAGCGCCCCCTACCTCAGCGGAGCCACTATTGATTTTGTGGACACAATTGAGAAGCAGGGCTTCACAATTGACAATCCTAATGCTGGTGGTTCGTGTGCGTGCGGGGATTCCTTCAGCTAATTAGTGGGCCTGAGGGCGCAGGAGTTAGGTAGCCGGTAGACTTTTGCAAATGTCTATTCTGATTACCGGTTCCATCGCGACCGATCATTTAATGACCTTCCCGGGCAACTTTGTTGACTCGCTGGTTGCGGAAAAACTCGACAAGATCTCTCTGTCCTTCCTGGTAGACGAACTTGAAGTTCGTCGCGGGGGTGTGGCGCCGAATATTGCCTTCGGCATGGGGTGCTTGGGGCTGAAGCCGGTGCTCGTTGGGGCGGTCGGCCCAGATTTTGCTGACTATGAAAGCTGGCTCGCCCGGCACGGGGTTGATACAAGCGCTGTTCACGTTTCTGAAACGGCACACACAGCGAGGTTTATTTGCACAACCGATGCAGAGCAAAATCAAATCGCCACATTCTATGC
>CAJIYV010000161.1 GCA_905181745.1 uncultured Actinomycetes bacterium
CTTGGCTGTCTTTTTTGCTGCCTTGCGAGGAGCTGCCTTCTTTGCAGCCTTCTTGGCTGTCTTTTTTGCTGCCTTGCGAGGAGCTGCCTTCTTTGCAGCCTTCTTGGCTGTCTTTTTTGCTGCCTTGCGAGGAGCTGCCTTCTTTGCAGTCTTCTTCGCTGTCTTTTTTGCTGCCTTGCGAGGAGCTGCCTTCTTCACAGTCTTCTTGCGTGCAGTTTTCTTTGCTACCGCCACGATGCCTCCCGTGTCGAGCGATCCCTGCGCTTTGCAGGGAACAATTACGTAACTGTGACAGAGCAAACGCGAAAATACAAAGATATCGGCGTCTATTGTCGAAGCCGTGTCGCATAACTAAAAAGGGAAATTGATCTGCATGTGCGCTTGAATGCAAACTCTGACAACATTAACTACATGACACAGAGCCCAGATGCAGATCAAAATGAAAAGATGATTGATATCTCGCAGACAACGGTAGGCGTACTCGGAGGTACCGGTGAGCAGGGACGCGGACTTGCAACACGTTTCGCGCTAGCTGGATTGTCGGTGATTATTGGGTCGCGCACTGCTGAGCGAGCGAACGAAGTCGCAAGCGAAATTGGTCATAGCGTTAAAGGCATGACCAATGTGGATGCAGCACTAGCGAGCGACCTGGTAATTGTTGCCGTTCCGTGGGATGGTCACAAAGAACTGTTGGAATCATTGGTTATTTCACTCAGTGGCAAGATTGTGGTTGACTGTGTAAATCCACTGGGATTTGATAAGCAAGGCGCTTTTCGCCTTGACGTTGCGGAAGGATCTGCCGCCCAACAAGCGCAAATAATACTCGCAGATTCGAGGGTTGTGGCCGCATTCCATCACATCTCGGCAAAGTTGTTACTTGATACGGACGGCGCGCAACTCAGCGGCGACGTTCTCGTTTTAGGTGATGATCGGGAGGCGACAGACCTTGTGAGTGCACTGGCCGGAACCTTGGGTGGCATGCGTGGTGTGTACGCCGGACGTTTGCGAAATGCGGGTCAGGTCGAAGCTCTCACCGCAAACCTCATTTCAATGAATCGTCGGTACAAAGGACACGCCGGAGTGCAAATCACTGATATTTAAATCTCAGGTTTGCTATTGGTATGAGTTTTCGGGTCCGGGAAAGTCTCCGCTTGCCACATCGGCAATCCAACTTCCGACCGCAGATTTAATTGGCGCTCGAAGTTGGGCGTATTGGCGGACGAATTTGGGTGGCTCCTGATCGCTGATCCCCAGTAGGTCTTGCCATACGATTACTTGGGCGTTAGTAGCCTTCCCGGCGCCGATTCCCACGGTGGGAATGTCCAGCAAGTCGGTGATTCGGGCCGCTAATTCAGATGGGATCGCTTCTAAGACGATTGCTTTGGCGCCAGCATTTGCCAGAGCCTTCGCGTCGCGCATCAGAGTCTCGCCAGCCTCTCCACGGCCTTGGACTCGATAGCCGCCGAGTGAGTGAACTGACTGCGGGGTCAGACCGAGGTGGCCAATTACTGGGATCCCAGCACTGGATAACGCCTCCACTTGGGGGATGACCGGTGCGCCGCCTTCTAGTTTCACCGCTTGAGCGCCACCATCTTTCATGAATGCAGATGATGTCTCAATTGCTTGGGCAACACTTGCTTGGTAACTGCCAAAAGGCAGATCCGCGATCACTAACGGTGTGCGTGAGCCTCGAACGACTGCGCGCACCAACGGCATGAGTTCTTCGACGGTGACCGGCAGCGTTGAGTCGTAGCCGTAAACCACCATGGCTGCAGAGTCTCCAACGAGCAGGGCGTGGGCTCCCGCTTCCTCAAAAATTCCCGCACTGAGATAGTCGTAAGCGGTGATCATGGACCAACGCTGGCCACGTTCACTCATGGCGATGAGGTCGTTGAGTGTGGTTCGTCGCTCGGTGTGAGCGAAATGGGTTGACACTTTTCTTCTCCAATCTCGAGGCTCACATGGAGTCCCCGGATCACGTTGAGAATTCTTGGCTAACGCCCCCAGCATGCCATGTTGTCGTTCAGATGTCAGCCCCCCATCAGTTCAGCCTCCACCCCAAAGTGAAGGACACTTATTACGGTACGGTACCGTGGCGTAATTACTGGCGATTGCAGTGTCGCTACCGGAAGTTGGGGATAAATGTCAACCACGCGGCCCATGGACCCATCAGCCCGAGATTCCCACGGTGCATTTGGTACCGAAGGTCACCCCAGGCGGTGGGCGATTTTGGCGGTACTGGTCGTCAGCCTGTTAGTGGTAGTCCTCGACAACACGATTCTCAATATCGCGTTGCCTACGATTCAGCGTGAACTGGATGCAAGTCAATCTGAGTTGATTTGGGCCATCGATGCCTACGTTTTGGTGTTTGCTGCCTTGCTTTTCAGCTGGGGAGTAATGGGGGATCGGATTGGTCGCAAGAAAGTCCTGATCATCGGTCTGACTATTTTTGGGGTCGCATCAGCGATTGCTGCATTTTCGGCAAGTTCGGGAATGCTGATTGGGATGCGGGCGGTTATGGGAGTTGGTGGTGCTGCGGTACTTCCCACCACCCTGGCAATCATCACCGTTGTGTTCCCACCCCACGAGCGAGGCAAGGCAATCGGCGCTTGGGCCGCAGCGGTTGGCGCTGCCGTAGCGCTAGGTCCGGTTTTGGGTGGAATACTTTTACAGCATCCTTCATGGTTCGAATGGTTGCTGGGAAATATGTGGGGGGCCGTCTTCCTGATCAACGTCCCAATTGTCATTATTGGAGTGATTGCAATTGCCCGGGTAGTTCCCGAGACCAAGAATCCACAACCTCGAGCCCTGGACATTCCCGGATTACTGCTCTCCGTTACCGGTCTCGGGCTGTTGATTTACGGAATCATTCATGCGTCAGAAACCCGTGACTGGCTGGCTCCATCAGTTCTGATTCCAGCATTTGTGGGCATTGCGTTAATTGCGCTATTTCTATGGATTGAGTCACGCAGCGATCATGCTTCATTTGATGTCGCGCTATTCAAGAACCGCGGATACGCGGTGAGTCTGGCGGCGATTTCGCTATCATTCTTCGCGCTCACAGGCATTATGTTCATGTTGCCGTTCTACCTGCAGATCCTTCGCGGCTTTGACCCGCTTTCAGCGGGCTTATCGTTTATCCCATTCGCCGTGGGACAGATCATTGCAGCGCCACGCTCTGCAACTATGGTGAATAGATTTGGCTACCGAGCGGTGATGTCCTTTGGCCTAGGGGCGGTGGCCGTAGCTTTAGGCGCACTGTCATTCATCCAAATTGACACGCCGATCTGGTTGATTCTTACTGTGTTCTTCATTTTCGGTTTCGGATTGGGCAACGTCATCGCTCCAGCCTCTACCGTGATGCAAAATGTATTACCGCTGGCCCGGGCGGGTGCCGGTTCTGCTGTTCAAAACACCGTGCGCCAGGTCGGCGGAGCACTCGGTGTGGCAGTAATCGGAACAATCCTCGCTACTCGTTATGCACAAAATGTTGAACCGTTCCTGGCCAACTTGCCCGCGGAGATTTCCGATCGAGCAAAGGATCTCGGTTCCGAATCCATTATTGGAACTGTCTCGGTACTCGATCAGGCGGCCGAGAGGGGTGCTCCGGCGAGTATCATTGATCAGTTGCAGTCGGGGGCGTTTGAAGCATTTTTGAACGCTTCGCAGATTACCTCGATGATCTCAACAGCGGTAGTGCTAATTGCTTTCTTTATCGTGTTAATTGGTCTTCCCAAGATTTACCCACCACAGAAAATAAAAATTGAAGAACCTAATCAGGTGCCGGACCCCGAACCGAATAACTCGGAGAATTAACCATGCCGGAGTCAAAAGTACGAGGCCGTCCCCGAAGTGAAGACATCGACTTAGTGATTGTGGAGTCCGTCCTTGACATCATCGCCGAGGATGGAATTTCTAAGGTCACTATGGAAGGGGTTGCCCAACGGGCAGGTGTGAGCAAAGCCAGCCTGTATCGACGTTTCCCCACCAAGTCTGATATGGCACAAGCCGCCGTTGAGCGGATGCGACAGGAAAGCCCAATTATTCCGTCGGAGGGAAGCGCCTACGAGCGTCTGCTTTACCTCATGGAAGGCACAAGAGCAGGTATTCAGAAAACTCGCTATGGCCGGATCATGCTCGCTGTGATTTCTACTAGCCATGAACATCCGGAGTTAGCGCAGCTGGTCTACAACCGAATCCTGCAGCCGCGTCGAATGCGCGTCCGCGAGATTCTTGAGCAAGGGATCGAAGCTGGTGAGTTTCCCAGCACCCTCAATATCGATGTTGCGATGCCCACCTTGATTGGGCCAATGCTGTATTTGGGCATGTGGTCAATGTGTGATCCGGTGTTACACACTAGGACGGAAGATGTCCTTCGTTCAGTTATGGGATTGCCTCAAAAGAACTAACCTTGCCAGCGATTGGTGATAGGTAGGCGGCGATCACGGCCGAAAGACTTGGTTGAAATTTTGGTGCCCGGTGGATACTGCCTGCGCTTATACTCGGCGCGATCGGTGAGCGAAATTATGCGATGAACTAAGGCCGAGTCAAAGCCTTTCGCTTCTAGATCTGCGATTGATGCATCTTGATCAATATACATTTCGAGAATCGCGTCAAGGAGTTCGTAGTCGGGCAGTGAGTCGCTATCGAGTTGATCAGGTCGCAATTCGGCACTGGGCTCTTTCTCGATGCTGTTTTCGGGAATTGGAGGGGTCGCTCCCGCTGCTGCAGCGGTGGCGTTGCGCCAGCGGGCTAACGCCCACACCATTGTCTTGGGAATATCTTTGATCGGGGCGAAGCCTCCAACCGCGTCACCGTAAATAGTGGAGTAGCCAACGGCAAGCTCACTTTTATTACCGGTTGCAAGAACGAGATGGCCGTGTGAGTTCGACAGGGCCATCAGGGTCGTTCCGCGAACTCGAGCTTGCAGGTTTTCCTCTGCAAGGCCAGTGACACCCAGTTGGGCAAGGAATACCTCAACTATGGGAGCTATTGAGACAGTGTGAATTAAAAGTCCGGTTCGCTCAGAAAGTGAGTAGGCGTCGGCGACGGAATGCTCTGAAGAATATTCACTCGGCATTGCGCACGCAAACACATTCTCTTTGCCCAAGGCATCAACCGCAATTGCACCAACAAGTGCCGAATCGATTCCACCGCTGGCCCCAAAAATAACTGAACTAAATCCATTTTTTTCCACATAGTCACGCAGCGACAACGTGAGCGCGCTGTAAATAGTCTCGAGTGGATCAACAATTGGCATGAGTTCAACGGGTTCACCCTGGTAAGGGAGACTGATGTGAAGCAGCTCCTCAATGTGTTGCGCACCTTGCAGTAGTACATCGCCTTCCGTGGAAACAACCATGCTGCCGCCATCGAAAAGTAATTCGTCTTGACCTCCTACAATGTTGGTGTACAGAATGGTTGCGCCGGATTCCCGTGCCCGATCACGACATAAATCAATCCGAATATTTTCTTTTTGGGATTCGTAGGGGGAGGCGTTGAGAACAGCGAGAATGTCAGCATTTGCCTCGCGAGCCCAGTGAACCGGCCCACCGATGCGCCACAGGTCTTCACAAATCGCCACAGCAATTGTGTGACCCTTGATGTCAAAAACAAGTGGCAAGTTCCCTTGATGGAAATATCGGGCTTCGTCGAAGACACCGTAATTTGGTAGAAAATGTTTCGCGTACGTTCCCGTTACTTGGCCGTTATGCAGGATGGCTGCGCTGTTGGTCGGTCCGGATTTTCCAACTCCAAGGTAGCCCACAATTACGTGCGTTGCGCCATTCCCGTCGGCGGCAAGGTCGGTGGCAAGGGACCGGATGGAGTGCATAGATGCGGTCTGGAAATCCTCGCGAAGTGCTAAGTCTTCGATGGGGTATCCATTGAGAACCATTTCACCAAAAAGAATCAAGTCAATTGGGCCTTCTTGGGCCGCTAAGTTAACCGAATCTCGGATCAACTGGGCGTTCGCCTTCAGATTGCCCACAGTGGGGTTCACCTGCGCTAAAACCACGCTTAGCTGACTCTTGGTAGACCCTTTTACGCCCATGGACCCATTTTCGCTCATGTGGGTGAGGCTACTGCAGGCATTTAACCTGCTCGTAACACGAGGGAGAGGACGATGACTCTTA
>CAJIYV010000162.1 GCA_905181745.1 uncultured Actinomycetes bacterium
TGACTTTGCCGGGTTTCACGGTCCTTACTGCTTCTGATTCCACGTGGTGCACGATACGCGAGGCTGGATCATCTAATGTAAACGGCGTGCGCGCACTCTGGAAGTATCGTGAGGTACTCCGAATGTTGGTCCTTCGTGACCTACAGAAGAAGTACACTAAATTCCGGTTGGGCTACTTCTGGTCACTACTCGAACCACTGGGTATGTCCCTGGTTCTCTGGCTGGTGTTCTCGGTGCTACTGGGCGAACGGGCACTTGGACTTTCCCCCTACTTGCTTTTTCTGTCGGTCGCGATCTTGCCCTGGTGGTGGTTTACCAAATGTGTCAACGCTTCTACCAAGATTTTTCGTGGATCCCGGGGTGGGTTGACTTTTTCCACTCTGCCACCGCAAATCTGGGTAATGAAAACGGTGATTTCATCAGCTATTGAGTTTCTGTTTTCGCTTCCCGTAATTGTGCTTGCAATTGCTTTGACCCGAGATTTGCCGGGGATTTACATTCTGTTATTCCCCGTGGCATTCATTTTGCAATTCCTTTTGTTGTACGGCATTGGGTTACTTGTCTCTTCACTCAGCGTGATGATTCCTGATCTTGCACGTGTGGTGAAGATTGTGCTGCGGGCAATGTTTTATCTTTCACCGATTCTTTACTCGATTTCCAATATTCCCGAGCAGATGCAAACAGTCGCTGCCATTAATCCTCTTGTGGGAATTCTTGGTCTGTACCGGATTGGATGGTGGCCGCAGGAGCAGACTTCCACGACGGCCTTAGTGATCTCCCTGAGCGTGGCGGCGACCCTGTTTATCGCCGGGATTTTGACATTCCGAGGACTTAAAACGAGGTTATTTAAGGAGGCCAAATGAGCGTCGTTGAGGTCTCCAATGTGTCACTTTCTATGCCTCGCACCAAACGTCGGCAAGGTTCTGGCCGAAAGCATCGTCTTCTCCGGATCGCAGGGGAAACATCCCGGAGCATGGTCCCAATCTTGGATAACGTGTCATTCACGATTAATCCAGGGGATTCGGTCGCGATCGTCAGTGGTAAACCGTTATTACGCACTTCACTTACCAGGTTGGTCGCGGGTACTTTGAATCCTGACTCGGGGTCGGTCGTGCGCAGTGAACGGGTCGTAGCCATGATCGGTATTGCCAGAGCGATGGGCGCTTCATTTACCTTGCGCCAAAATGCATATTTGGTGGGCGGGCTTATGGGTATGACTCAGGAAGAGTTGACCGAGAAGATTCCAGGCATTATAAAATTTGCTGATCTGGGCAATTATTTGGATCGCTACCTTCGGGTCGCCCCCTCTAACGCCCGGCAGCGACTAGCGTGGAGTCTCGCGATGGCAATCGATGCTCGGGTATACGCAATTGATGGGACCCTCGTCGTAGGCGAACTTGAGTTTCGCAAAAAATGTTGGACTGCGATCGACGCCTTACGGGAGGAGGGCGCTACGTTTCTGATTTCTTCCCATGGTGGCAAGCACTACCGCCGATTTTGTGACCGGGGTCTGTATTTCGATCAGGGAGCCTTGATCGCTGATACGACGGTCTCAAAAGCCCTTGCTCTCGCGCGTAAGACTAGGCAGGAACCCGGCGGGGAATAGGCTGGCCCACGTGTCGGTTTTTCCCATTGCGCCAGATGGCGTGCTGCTCCACGTTGGCGTCCACAAAACGGGTACAACGGCCATTCAGGCAGCCTTGGCCGACTCCCGTCGGGAACTGGCTTCCCGCGATGTCCGTTACCCGGGAAAATTACAAGCCCAACATCGCGCTGCTCTGGCCCTGCTGGGTCGTCCCTGGGGTTGGAATAACCGCGGCGGTGGTGTCATGGACCGCGAACATTTTGATCGTTTGGTGAGGCGGACCCGCAAAGCGCCTGGCCGCGTTGTCATCAGTAGTGAGTTTTTCTGCGAAGCAAGTTCGGATCAAGCAGATGAAGTGGTCTCGGCTTTGGGTAGATCTGGGGCCCGACCGGTTCACGTCGTGATCACCCTGCGAAATCTCGGGAAGTTGCTGCCTTCCTCGTGGCAGCAATATTTGAAATATGGGATGACCACCTCCTATGAAGCGTGGTTAACCGGCGTCCTGGCGACCCCCGGTAGTTCGAAAATGAGTCCAACGTTTTGGAAACGCCATGACCATGGAGATGTCATCAGGCGTTGGGCTGGCGCTGTTGGTCCACAAAACCTCACCGTGATGGTGTTAGAAGACGTTCCACGCGAGTACATGTTTGAAACTTTTGCTCAGTTCCTGGACGTGCCGACACACATTCTCACCAGCCGAATGGAACTCACAAGCAATCGATCAATGACGGCCGCTGAAGCCGAGGTGCTCGTACGGCTTAATAAAAAAGTCAAGAAATCAATGCAATGGTCCGATTACGTCACTTTGGTGCGACGTGGTGTAGCCCTCGGCATGGTTGAAGGCCGCGAGCCCGGCCCCAGTGAACCCAAGTTGCACACCCCGGACTGGGCGCTGGACGCCGCCCAACAAATGGGAATCAAAAGCGTGAACACAATTCGAGAGTCAAAGGTGAACGTTCTGGGAAACCTAGACGCTCTGCGAACGCGTATTGCTTCAACGCCAGTGCCCGACTTTACGGACCAAATCCCCATCGACGCTGCGGTCACGGCGATTGAGTCTGTAATTAATTCATCACGGGAAGAACCATCCTCGCGCGAACTTGCGGGACGCCTATACCGGCAGACCAAAAAAGACGGAATTGGTTCTCTGCTGCGCAAAGACTCCGAATGAACCGCACAATAAATTCGACCGCAGAGCTGCCCGAAGTGCTAGTCGAGCTTTCGTCAGCGTTAAGGCAATCAGGAACCGCAATAATTTTGCTTGCTCCAGATCTACTTATTTCTCCTGTGGTACTGAGCCCTGTTACTGAAAATGCGCTTGCCGGAACATGTGCGGCGGTGCGGCCGCACCGTGAAGGGAATCTTCGGGTTGCGCACCATGGAATCAGTGCTGTTGCAAATAGTTTCCATCGGATCAATACCGGTAATGCCCAAAGCGTCGGTGCTGTCCGCATTGATCCGCGCGATTTTCCCCGTGCTCAGGTTGCGATTGCGGATCTGGAGCAAGCCGTTCATTCCGGTGTCATCACAGCTGATTCCAGTGAAGTCGTCGAGTTGGTGTTGGCGGCTCTTACTCGAGCACAAATTGGCGTTCGCGCGGTCGAATTGATCGATGCCCCATGGTTTCGTTCACCCGAAGACGTGACCGCGTCGAAAGCTCAAATTGCGGCCATGCCGGAAAGTCGAAGTCGCGGGCTGCAAGCCAATCGAGTTGATGACGGATTCTATTCGACCTTTGTTGTTCGAAAACTTTCCAAGCCATTGAGTTCAGTAGCAATCAAGCTTCGGATGTCACCAAACCTAATCACGGTAATTTCATTTATTGTGGGTGTGGCCGCGGCATTGAGTTTTGCCCAAGGCGCCCGTTGGGCACTTATCCTTGGTGCGTTCTTGCTGCAACTGTCCCTGATCTTGGACTGCGTCGATGGAGAGGTGGCCCGTGCCACCCATAGGTTCTCTGTGATCGGGGCTTGGCTCGATGCGACAACCGACCGGGTCAAGGAATATGCCGTTTACGCTGGTTTGGCGACTGGCGCAGTTGTGAACGGTGTGGCCTCTCAACTCGCTTGGTGTGTCGCTGTGATCCTCATGATTGTGCAAACCGCCCGACACATGGGGGACTACAACTTCGCCGCAATTCAGAAAATGCGTGAGGCAGCGCTGCCATTCGCATCAATCGTTGATCCACAAGATCCATGGGGTGACGGGGCGGCAACTTTCTCGGTCCGGGTTAATAGTCGAAGCGGTGTGCGTTGGGTCAAGAAAGTGATTCACATGCCAATCGGTGAGCGCTGGCTGGTGCTTAGCGTTGTTGCTGCCGTACTGACGCCGTTATTGGCGCTGTATTCATTACTCGCCCTTACTTCGCTGGCCTGGCTGTACACCCTGATGGGACGCGTGCTGCGTACTCGAAGGTGGGCCAAGACAGCGGTGGGGGTTGATCTCATTTGCGCCCAGCTCGACAATGGTCCACTTTTTGATTCACTGCCTAAATTTTTGCGCAGGTTACCCGGTTCACGTTGGAATTGGGCGAACCCCATGATTAATCGACTCATTGAAATGGGAGTTGTCGCGGGGATCGCGATCGTGTGGTTCCCGCAATGGATCACATTGGCGTTCGGCTACCTTTTTATTATTGCTTTTCACCATTACGACAATCTTTATCGCGCATTGGCGCGATCGCAGGCGCCTCGCTGGCTCACCTGGGGAGCGTTAGGCCGGGATTCCCGCATAATTATTGTCGTCATTGCAGCCCTCATTGGGATTACGGCGTTCTACGACGCTCTTAACCTCGGGGTAGCGTGGCTCTTTATGTGGTGTGTGATTGTCGCTTCGGCGCAGTACCTGAATACTCAAAGTTCGCCTGCACAGGCCACATCAACGCAGAAAGGGGAGCATTCGTGAACCCGATCAAGCCCCCGCACCCCAGCATTGAACAGATTCGAGAAGTGTGTCAACCGCCAGCTGTACGAGATCGTAAGAACTCCGAGCATTGGGTGGCCGACGTGTATTTGAGAGATATTTCCCCGTATCTCACGAGCCTGCTTTTGCGCACCCCGATTTCCGCAAATGGTGTTACCTATTTAATGATTGCAACGGGAGCACTTGCCGGTGTGGCGCTCCTGATCCCTGGAATGCCCGGTGCGAGCCTCGCGCTGGTGTTGGGTCAAATGCAGATGCTCTGGGATTGCTCAGACGGGGAAATCGCGCGCTGGCGGGGAACCTCTTCGCCCAAGGGCGTGTTCCTTGATCGAGTTGGTCACTATGTTGCCGAATCCTTCATCCCCGTGGCGCTGGGTTTGCGCGCCGCTGGTTTTCCTGACCCTGGTTGGCTTGAAAGTGCCTGGCCACTGATTGGCGCACTACTCGCGTTAATCATTATGTTTAACAAAGCGCTCAACGACATGGTGCATGTCTCGCGGGCTTACAACAATATGCCTAAACTCCAAGACAAGGAATCCGTGGGGGTGCCGAGCGTTTCAGGATTGCGACGGGTGCGCTCACTTGCGCGCTTTGTGCCCTTTCACCGCGCATATCACTCGGTTGAGCTCACGATCCTGGCGTTTGTCGCAGCAGTTGGTGATCTGTTGACCTCAGACCTGCAAGTAACTCGAATTTTGGTTGGGACCCTGGCGGTTCTTGGAGTGTGTACAGTTTTTGGGCATTTCATGGCGATTATGACGTCGAGTAAGTTGAAATAGTGACCAACTTCGGCGTTGTCATTTTGACCATGGGGTCGCGACCTAATGAACTACGTAAAGCAATTGACTCGGTACTCAACCAAGTGAACGTGGACACCAACATCGTCGTGGTGGGTAACGGTTGGGAACCGGTTGATCTACCCAATGGCGTTGCGGCTCTTGCACTGCCGGAAAATATTGGCATCCCCGCTGGCCGAAATGCGGGAGTATCACGGGTCAATGGGGAGATCTTGTTTTTTCTCGATGACGATGCTGAACTACCGGATTCACATTTTCTTGAGCGGATGGTTGCTCTGCTGGATACTCGCCCAGAAATTGGCCTGGTACAACCCAGAGTTGTGGATCCAACTGGCGAGCAAGGCCCGGGACGCTGGGTGCCCAGACTGCGGGTGGGTGATCCGAAGACTCCGAGTGCGGCCACGTCGCTGTGGGAGGGGGCGACGGTTATTCGCCGGTCGGTTTTTGAATTATCTGCTGGTTGGCCGGAGCAATTTTTCTATGCCCACGAAGGTATCGACCTGGTATGGCGGGTGTGGGACAGCGGGTTTATCCCTTGGTACGCCGGAGACATTGACGTGTATCACCCGGTGATCAATCCGCTTCGACATGAAGAGTTTTATCGGATGAATGCCCGCAATCGGGTCTGGTTGGCCCGCCGTAATTTGCCGGTTGTCCTTGAACCGATCTACGTCGGGAGCTGGGCGGCACTCACCATGTGGCGGGTTCGTGATTCAGGTGCGCGTAAAGCATGGATTTCCGGAATGCGGGAGGGGATTGCGGTTAGACCACGTGGGCGTAGAACCATGAAGTGGAAAACTGTGTGGGCCATGACTAAAGCTGGCCGCCCACCGGTTATTTAACTGGCGCAGTAGCTTTCATCTGCAGAGTTGATATCCGCAGTCTTGTCTTTGAGGGCTTCACTGATTTGGACTTCCTTCGCGCTAGCGAAGTCCGGGCCAATCACCA
>CAJIYV010000163.1 GCA_905181745.1 uncultured Actinomycetes bacterium
TGGGCCTCGGAACCAGCTTTCGCCTGAATCCAATGCGCAGACAGCTTTTCACTACCGAGCGAATATAGCGGGCCAACCGTATGAACTCGGACACCCTTTTTCACACCCTTGCGTAAGCGAAGGAACAGAATTGGTGATTCGTCTTCCGGTTCACAGCCAACTAATACGACCTGGGACGCAGATTCGACATCGCCGTAGGTGAGCTCCAACGGCTTTCCAGCTACGTATGCCGCCAAGAATTCTGCTTCCTCATTTGAGGTTGCGCGCGCCCGAAAATCAATGTTGTCACTTCCCAACACGACTCTGGAAAATTTCGAGTAAGCGTAAGCATCTTCGCTTGTTGCTCGTCCACCGACTAAGACAGCGGTCGAACCCGCTGCGGCGGCCAGGCCCGCGGCGGCGAAGTGCATCGCTTCGGGCCAGGAAGCTGAGCGCAATTCGCCATTCTCGCGAATGAGCGGAGATTCGATTCGACCTGAAGTTAAGTACGCAAATGCGAAGCGCCCCTTGTCACAGCTCCACTCTTCGTTGACTTCCGGGTCATCCCAGGCAAGACGACGGGTCACCGTGCCGCGGCGGTGATCAGTTCGAAGGGAGCAACCTGATGCGCAGTGTTCACAAGTTGTGGGAACTGAGACTAAATCAAATGGCCGTGAACGGAATCGGTACGACGCACTGGTGAGCGCGCCAACCGGACAGATCTGAACAACGTTTCCGGAGAAATAGGAATCAAATGGTTCATCATTTGCCGTACCGACCTGCTGTTGGGCACCGCGCTCAAGTAACTCAAGGGATGCATCACCTGCAATCTCGTCAGCGAATCGGGTGCAGCGCGCACAAGAAACACATCGCTCGCGGTCAAGGAGCACTTCAGCATTGACGTTAATTGGTTTAGGAAAGGTACGTTTTTCACCATCAAAGCGTGATTCGGAATGACCAGAGCTCATAGCTTGATTTTGTAGTGGACACTCCCCACCCTTGTCGCAGATCGCGCAATCAAGTGGGTGGTTGACGAGCAAGAATTCCATTACTCCTTCTTGGGCAACCCGTGCCATTTCTGAGGAACGTTGGGTGCGAACGTTCATGCCCTCGGAGAGCACCTGCGCACATGCCGGCTGCGGCTTAGGCACTCCGTCGATCTCAATCAAGCATGCTCGGCAATTAGCAACTGGCACCAGGAGCGGATGATCGCAAAAACGTGGAATCTCAATGCCGATCTGCTCAGCAGCACGAATTACGAGAGTTCCTTTTGGAACTTCCATTTCGATTCCGTCGATCACGACGCTAACAGAATCCACCTTCTCGGTGTGATTGGTAATAGTCATTAGGCGCGCGCCCCCGAGAAGACGTATGACGCAATTGGATCAAACTGTTCGTCAGCGCTGGTGTGAGTTGCCGCGGTGAATTCGTGACTGAAGTACTTCATAGCCGCGGGATAAGGCGTAGCCGCAGCATCGCCGAGCGCGCAGAAAGACCGACCAGCGATCTGACCACACAGGGTGGTTAAGGTTTCCATTTCATTTTCTGTGCCGTGACCGTGCTCAAATTTTTCCAGCACGCCCGTAATCCAGTAGGTGCCTTCCCGACAAGGTGTGCACTTTCCGCACGACTCATGCTTATAAAATTCGAGCCAGCGGGTAACGGCTTTGACAACTGACACCGTGTGATCAAAGACCATTGGGGTGCCCGTTCCCAGCATGGTTCCCGCCTCGGCCATGGCTTCGTAGGTCAATGGGAGGTCGAGGTGATCGGCGGTCAACATGGGAACACTTGACCCACCTGGAATCCAGAACTTGAGTTCGGCACCCGGGCGCATCCCACCCGCGTAATCGAGCAATTCGCGCATTGTGATGCCCAGTGGCGCTTCGTAGATTCCAGGCCGCTGCACGTGACCCGAAACGGCAAATACTTTGAATCCGGGCGACTTCTCAGTTCCAAATTCACGGAACCATTCAACACCGCGATCAATAATGTAAGGAATATTTGCGATCGTCTCCACGTTGTTAATCACCGTGGGTGATGAGTACAGCCCAGCAACAGCAGGAAAAGGTGGCTTTAACCGTGGTTGCCCGCGATAGCCCTCAAGCGAGTCAAGGAGCGCAGTTTCTTCACCACAAATGTACGCACCGGCACCGGAGTGCACTGTCACTTCAAGGTCAAAGCCTGAACCTTGAATGTTCTTACCAATCAGACCCGCTTCACGGGCTTGCTTGACCGCGTAGGCGACCTTCCGAATTGCCGCGGGAACTTCACCGCGAATATAGATGAAGGCGTGATTTGCTCGAATGGCAAATGAGGTGATGATTACACCTTCGACAAGTGCATGTGGGTTCGCCATCATGATCGGGATGTCTTTACATGCACCCGGTTCAGATTCGTCGGCGTTGACAACCAGGTAATGCGGCTTGCCGTCATTTTGTGGAACAAATGACCATTTCAAGCCGGTGGGGAAACCAGCGCCCCCGCGGCCTCGAAGCCCGCTGTCCTTGATGGTCGCAATGATGGAGTCAGGGTCGCTCTTGAGTGCTTTAGCGAGCGCTTCGTATCCACCATGGCTCTTGTAGCCGTCAAGTGTGTACAGCGTCGGGTCGTCCCAGTGTTGCGTAATTACCGGTGTCAGTTTCACTATTGCTGCGCTCCAGATTTTGCAATTTTTAGACCGGCAAGCATTTTTTCGTCGACGTAATTCCCGACAGTTGCTAGGTCGTCTTCTGCCATGGCCAAGGTGTGCTCGGTTGCTTGGAAGTCACGGATCATGGGGCCACGCGTTGACCACACTTCTTCACCCGATGCGAGTTTGTCAATTAGGGCAACTGCGCTTTGTGGGGTTACGTCGTCCATGAATTCCCAGTCAACCGTCATGACTGGGGCATGGGTACAAGCCGCTTGGCACTCAATCCGTTCCAACCAGAAATTACCGTCAGCAGATGGTCCGTTATGAGATGCACCCAGGCGCTCAGCAACCCGCTCGTACACAGCGTCACCACCAAGTAGTCCACACAGTGTGTTGATACAGACGCCAATGTGGTGCCGGCCAACAGGACTGTACTTATACATTGTGTAAAACGTTGCAACCGCCGTCACCTCCGCGGAGGTGATGTCAAGTTCTTCTGCACAGGCAGCCATGCCTTCGGTAGTTACTTCGTCTTGCTCTGCTTGCACCAAATGCAGCATGGGCAACAGAGCCGAGCGTGGGTTCGGGTACCGCTTGGCTAACTCTCGCATTTTTAATCTGGTTGATTCAGAGATCACGTGCTGCTCATTTCTCTGTGACATTAACGGTCAACCCCGCCCATGACAGGATCAATACTGGCAACCGCTGCGATTACGTCCGCGATCATGGAACCCTCGCTCATCGCGGAGACGGCCTGCAAGTTATTGAAAGAGGGGTCACGGAAATGCACCCGGTACGGGCGGGTTCCACCCGTGCTCACAACGTGGGCGCCAAGTTCACCACGTGGAGACTCAATCGGGACGTAGGCTTGTCCAGCAGGGACGCTGAAGCCTTCCGTAACCAACTTGAAATGGTGAATGAGCGCTTCCATCGACTCACTCATGATTTCTTGGATGTGTTCTGGTGAGTTCCCTTGTCCGTCGCTGCCAACTGACAATTGCGATGGCCACGCAATTTTCTTGTCGGCAATCATGATGGGACCAGGCACTAGTCGATCTAGGCATTGATCGACAATGTTAAGTGACTCATGCATTTCAGCGATGCGGATCAAGAAGCGTCCGTACGCGTCTGAGGTTTTTTGGGTAGGAACATTGAATTCATAGTTTTCATAGCCGCAATAGGGCGCGCTCTTGCGCAGGTCATGGGGCAGCCCGGTTGAACGCAGGATCGGCCCCGTAATGCCCAGCGCCATACAGCCGGTGAGGTCAAGGTAGCCAACACCAACCGTTCGACCCATCCAGATTGCGTTGTCTACCAGCAAATCCGAGGTGTCCTTGAGCCGCTTGCGAAGCAGCACCACAGTTTCGCGAATTTTTTCTTCTGCGCCACTTGGTAGGTCTTGGGCGACGCCCCCCGGTCGGATGTAAGCACTGTTCATGCGAAGCCCAGAGACCATTTCGAAAATGTCGAGAACGAGTTCGCGTTCGCGGAAACCAAAAATCATGGCGGTGAGCGCTCCGAGCTCCATGCCGCCCGTTGCGAGTGCCACTAAGTGGGAAGAAACCCGATTGAGTTCCATCATCATCACTCGGATTACGTTTGCTCGTTCTGGGATGTGGTCTTCAATGCCCAGAAGTCGCTCGACCGAGAGGCAGTAGGCCGTCTCATTGAACATCGGGGCCAGGTAATCCATCCGGGTTACGTAGGTGACACCTTGAACCCAAGTGCGAAACTCCATATTCTTTTCGATCCCGGTATGCAAGAAACCAATACCGCACCGAGCCTCAACGACAGTCTCACCCTCAAGTTCCAAAATCATGCGAAGAACACCGTGAGTGGACGGGTGCTGCGGTCCCATGTTGACCACGATCCGCTCGTTCTCACCCTCCGGCGCCGCCGCTATGCTGTCCCAGTCGCCTCCGCCAAGGTTGTACACGGTGCCGTCAGTGGTGTCATAGGACCCCGAAAATGGATCAGGATTCGTAAATTCGGTGGTAGTCATTAGTTGTAGGACCTCCGGTGATCTGGTGCGGGAATACTTGCACCCTTGTATTCAACGGGGATCCCACCCAGTGGATAGTCCTTGCGCTGCGGATGCCCCACCCAATCATCAGGCATTTGAATTCGCGTAAGCGCCGGATGCCCGTCAAAAATTACTCCGAAAAAGTCCCAAGTTTCGCGCTCATGCCAATCCACTGACGGGTAAAGCGCGACCAATGATGGAAGGTGGCGATCTGAGTCAGGAATTGACACTTCAACCCGAATTCGGCGGTTATGTGTGATGGAAAGTAAAGCGTAGACAATATGCAGCTCCCGATCCTTGTCTTGTGGGAAGTGAACGCCGCTCACACTTGTGCACATTTCAAATCGGAGTGCCGGTTCATCGCGGCATTCGGTCATGAACGCAATCAGGTTCTCGGGCGTGACATAAAAAGTCATTTCGCCACGATCGATCACAATTCTCTCGACCGCGCCGCTCACTCCAGCGTCGACCAGTGAAAGCGCCAGTTCTTCGGCGACTTCGTCATACCAGCTTCCGAATGGCGGGATTGATGCACCGGGCATGACAATCGGTGCCACCAGTCCGCCAAAACCGCTGGTGTCCCCGGATCCTTGTGAACCAAATGCACCCTTGCGCACACCCACCAGATCAATTTCGGCTACGCCGTCTGGTACGACGGGGAGGTCGCTCATCGCAGGAGCCCCTTCATGTCAAGTACGGAAGGTGCAGCCAAGGCAATCTGCTCTTGCTCAATAATTTGCTTTTTGCGATTCACCCCGAGCTTCATGTCTTGAATTTCGTCATGGATTTTCAGGATTGCGTCAATGAGCATTTCGGGGCGGGGCGGGCAACCCGGCAGATACACGTCAACGGGAACAATGTGGTCCACTCCCTGAACAACGGCATAGTTATTAAACATGCCACCACTGGATGAACACACGCCCATTGCGAGCACCCATTTTGGATTCGGCATTTGGTCATAGATTTGGCGCAAGACCGGTGCCATTTTTTGGCTCACTCGACCGGCCACAATCATTAGGTCCGCTTGGCGCGGTGAGGCCCGGAAAACTTCCATGCCAAAACGGGCAATGTCATATCGCGGGCCACCGGTTGCCATCATTTCAATTGCACAACATGCCAAGCCAAATGTGGCTGGCCAGAGGGAGCCTTTACGCGCGTACCCGGCTACCTGCTCAACAGTTGTGAGCAGAATTCCCGAAGGTAGTTTCTCTTCAAGACCCATTAATCCCACTCCAATCCGCCGCGGCGCCATTCAAATGCATAGGGCAAACCCAAATTTATGAGAAAGAGGAAAATCGCGATTAACCCAAATACGCCCAGCGCATCGGCTGAGACCGCCCAAGGGTAGAGGAAAACCAACTCGATGTCGAAAATAATAAACATCATGGCGGTGAGGTAGTACTTAATGGGGAAACGGCCGCCACCCATTGGCTGCGGTGTTGGCTCAATCCCACACTCGTAAGCGGCGTATTTCGCACGGTTATACCGTTTGGGACCCGTGAAACTGGCGATTACGATTGAGAAAGCTGCAAAACCGAATGCCAAGATCCCGAGCACCAAGATTGGTGTGTAGACGTTCATACCCGCCCTTTCACATACTCGAATGCCAAGCCAGTCACAGCAGCTTTTCTCTCATCTACTTGCGCGATTGTGAAATTTTTCACTATCTGACCAAGCATAGTGGCTAATCCTTCGGAGCAACCGCCCGGTGGATGCTCACGATTCCCCCGGTGAAATTGCGCCACTGAACCGCTCCCCAGCCCGCGTCGGCAATGTCTGCTGCCAGCTCTTCTTGGACCGGCCAAGCGCGGATTGACTCGGCCAAATACCGATAAGCATCCGGATTTGAAGAGACCCGGTTCGAGAGCACGGGCAACGCCGCCATGAGGTACTCGGTATACACCCGACGAAATGGGGCCAGCGTTGGATGGGAAAACTCGCAGATCACGAGACGCCCACCGGGCTTAATCACGCGCCTGAACTCCTCTAGGGCCACCATGCGATCGGCTACGTTTCGCAATCCGAAGGAAATAGTGACCCGGTCAAAACTTGAGTCGCCAAATGGCAGGGCTAGCGCATCTGCCGCGACGAAAGGAATCGCCGGGTTTCGGGCTTTGCCTACTTCGAGCATTCCCAGTGAAAAGTCCGCGGCAATGACATCCGCCCCTGAGGCGGTGAATGCGGCCGATGAGGTTCCGGTGCCCGCTGCGATGTCGAGAACTAGTTGTCCTTCTTCCAGTTGTAAAGCTTTACGCACGGCGCTGCGCCAACGCCGGGTCTGTCCCACGGCCAGAATGTCATTGGTGCGATCGTACTTAGCGGCAACTGCATCAAACATCGCAGCAACTTCAGCTGGATCCTTATCCAAATTTGCCCTCGGCACGCCCTTAGTCTGCCAGAGATCCCGCCTCACGCTCACTGCAGTTCCAAGTGGTTAAAACAACGCGCGAGCCTTAGGCTTACGCGGTGAGCGTGAATGAGCAGCCAGGTGTCTTGCCCGACCAAGAACACCTGACTTTCCGTACTCGAGCTCTCGAACACGACCTAGAACTTCTCCAACATCTGCCTAGCGAGAGCCCACTGGCCTGGGTCCGAGGTGGCGAAGGACTCATTGGTTGGGGGGTGGCTGCTCGATTGCAAGTGCGTGGCGATGAAACCTTTTCCCGAACCCAGCGCTGGTGGAACCAACTCCTCGCAAATGCCCACATTGAGGACACTGTTAGCTTGCCGGGAACGGGACCGGTTGCTTTCGCCTCATTTGCATTCGACCGCGATAACCTCTCCGAAGTTGTCGTCCCTAATGTTGTTGTCGGTAAACGTGGTGGACAAACCTGGATGACCACGATTGGGTCGGCGAGTAGCGTCCTGCCACCGGTTTCCGTCCCCGCTTCACCCACCACGGTGCGTTGGGCTGAAGGAAGCATTCCGCCATGGGAATGGGAACAATCCGTTGCCACCGCTGTTGAACGAATTACCGCAGGCGAACTCGACAAAGTAGTTCTTGCCCGCGACCTCATTGCACACGTTGACGGTGCACTCGACGTTCGATTCCTGATCAATCAACTTGCTCGGGCCTATCCCACCTGTTGGACATTCGTGGTCGAAGATCTTTTTGGGGCAACCCCGGAGTTGCTGGTTCGGCGAACGGGTGGGCTGGTTATGAGCCGGGTCCTTGCCGGCACGGTTCGGCGCCAGGGGGACAAATCTACGGATGCGGATTTAGCCTTGGATCTCATGAAGAGCGACAAAGATCTCGCCGAACACGAGTACGCGGTTCACTCAGTTGCCAAAGCACTCGCAACACATTGCACCGACCTTGAAGTTCCTGAACAGCCACGAGTTCTCGAGCTTGCAAATGTACAACACCTGGCGACCGATATCATTGGTCAACTTGCCAGTGAAGCCCCGATCCTGTCCATTGTTGCATCCCTTCACCCCACTGCGGCCGTGTGCGGAACCCCCACCGAACGGGCCAAAGCCATGATCCCCGAACTTGAAGGAATGAATCGTGGACGTTATGCCGGACCGGTTGGTTGGTTTGATCATCACGGTGACGGCGAGTTTGGAATTGCTCTGCGTTGCGCGAAGATTGATCAGGAGTCGCGCACCGTGCGTTCCTTTGCCGGGTGCGGAATCGTTGCCGGGTCAATCCCTGAGTTGGAATTTGCCGAATCAGCCGCAAAACTTGCGCCCGTCCGTGACGCTCTGGAAAGCCGCTAGTTCACCATCTCTTTTTCACATGCATTAATTTCCCGACCACCTCCGGGCGTGGGAACCAGAACCCAATCACAGTCGAGCAGGATTTTACGCCTCATAGAATAGAACTGTCCTTAAGAGAACTGTCCTTAAGAACGCATGCCATGACGCTAGTAGCGCAATCCCAAGGCCCACCGCAATAATGTGCACAACGATTGAGTCAAAAGAGAACACCAAGAGTTCACTCTAAGTCTGTAGCAGCCTGAACAACTTTCCGCCGCGTTGAGTCTGCGACCACCTCACTCAACTCCCAGAAAGTGCTTCACGCACGGCCTGCGCGATGTGGCCCAGAATTTCACTTTCACGTGCTCGATCAACACTGGTTACGGTGATTACATGTAAGCCGCTGTTAATTGCTTGATCAAGCGCTTCAGCTAAATCGTCTTCATTAGTGACAGTGACGGCGTTAGCTTTCATGGAAGAGGCAACAAGAGTCGGGTCTAGATCCAGCGGAACCCCAAAAACTTGTTCAAAGTGCTTGGAGTACTCGGGAGCACCTTGCTCCAGTGTCGAAAAGATTCCCCCACCATTGTTGTCGATCACAACAATTACAAGATTGATGCTCATCTCAGTGGGCGGAATCAGAAGTGCATTGCTGTCATAGAGAAATGATTGGTCACCCACCAAAGCAACCACACAGCCATCTCCTTCGACCGTGGCACTGATGGCAATACCGGAGGCCGTAGAAATACAACCGTCAATACCAGAAACGCCACGATTGCCAAGAACCACCGAGTCGGTAACACTCGTTGCGGCGAATGAGGCAACATGGCGGACAGCCGAAGACGCTCCCAAGAATAATGTTCCCGATTCCGGTAAAAGACGGGTAACAACCCGCGCAATCTGCATTCCCGTAAGTTCTTCCGGATTCAGAACGGTCTCGATTGCAGCAGCCGCCAAGATGTCGGCCCGCTGCCACTGCTCGAGCCATTCACCATCGACTTCGCATTCCTGCGGTGGAAGCGGAACAGAAGCGATCACCAGGTCCGCGCTTCGGGTTGGGTCAGAGAACTGCACGTGGCTATCTACCGCGATGTGAATCTCCGCCGAATCAATGAGCTGCAAAACTCCACGAGATAGGCCGACCTTCCCAATAGTTAGAACTAGTTCAGGGATATGGGTTTCGCGGAAGGTCTGGTCCGCGGCCAACAGGAGCCCATGGGAGAGCGTGAGATCGGCTCGGCTCAAATTAGCACTGGGTTCGGCAATTATTGGCCAACCAATAAAGTCGCTGAGTTCGTCAATCATTTCGACACAATCGGGATCGTTGTGATCACCGACCACAATTAGCCCACGTGCCGGCACCACTGCCTCTTCATCAACAAATGACATTATCTCGTCCAGTGGCGAACTCACGGCGGCAAATAATCTGGCATCGGCCGCCCAAGGTCTTCCATCGGGGCGCCCGTCAAGGTCCTCGACCCAATTACCGTCTGAGTCGCCCACAAGTGGAGCCGAGAATGGGATATTGAGATGAACCGGACCTGGGCTGACCGAATCAGTCGCTATCCCGACAGCCCGCGAAACTTCCGAGCGCCAATATTTGACTTGACCTTCGGAAGTGGTGGCGGTTGCCATGTCGGTAACGGACCGAACATGTGGTCCGAAAATCGTTGTCTGCGCAATTGTTTGATTGGCCCCAATTCCCCGCAATTGGGGTGGTCGGTCAGCTGTCAATAACAGCATCGGAACATAAGAATGATCAGCTTCGATGACTGCAGGCAACAGATTTGCAACGGCGCTGCCTGAAGTGGTCACTACTGCAGCCGGGATCCCGGTGGCCTTCCCTATTCCCAATGCAACAAAGCCAGCAACCCGCTCATCAAGCCGCACATGCACACGGATGTCGAATCGCGTGTGCGCTGCGGCAAGTTCCAGTGCCAGTGGTGCACTGCGCGAACCAGGCGCAAGAACGACGTCAGTCACTCCGCAACGAATCAGTTCGTCGACCATGACTTTCGCTTGGGCGACCGAAGGCTCCATGTCCCTAGCCTTGCACACTCCATTTGGGTACGCCCCATGACGCGAGTTGGGACTCAGGAATTAACTGCCAGGCCTGAGCAAGCCGTTTTCGCCACAAGTCCTGTTGGGTTTTGGATAGGGGGACACGCGCTAGTTGTTCCGGATCAGGCTCACATTTCGCAACTCGAATTCGGCCTCCATGGGGAATAGCCGACTGCTTCACGGTATCCGTTGCCAGCAGCATGCCAGTTCCCAACCCAGCTACCTGGTCAGGAGCGAATTTATGGGCCGCTAACAGTGAGGAGCTCAGGCCAACGCTTGACTCAAGTGCACTACTAAATCGAACCGGCACGTCCAGCTTTTCAATCAGCCGCTCAACTGCATCAATGCCTCCGAGCGGAGATACCTTGATGATTGCCAGATCAGCGAATTCACTCACTTGGTATTGGCCGTCGGTGCGAATGGTTTCATCAACTGCAATAGGAACGGTCAATTTTTTGCGCAGTTTGCGTAATTGCGTTGCCGACCGACATGGTTGCTCAATGTATTCAATGGGAACTGATTGCAGTTCAGCAATGGTGTTAATCGCCTGCTCAATACCCCAGCGGCCATTGGCATCAAGTCGAATCAGCAACTTGTTTAATTGTCCCGCTTCAACGAATGCTCGGACAATTTCTTGTACGCGCTCGACATCTTGATCCACGTCAAGTCCTACTTTAATTTTTATAGTGGTGCAACCAAATTCGTTCAGCGCCCTAGCGCTCCCCAGATAAGGATCCTCGTTGTCCCCAATAATTGCGTTTACCGCGACGCTTGAATTTTGTGGAAACTCAATTGGAACAAATGCCGATTCCAATGCGGCACGTAGCCATAAGGAATCTTCGATGGGCGCGTAGTTGGGAAAGGGACTGAATTCACCCCAACCCGAAGGCCCCGCTAACAGAATCCCTTCTCGCCTCCGAACTCCTCGAAACTCTTTTTGCAAGGTAAGCGAAAAGAACTCAAGTTCGGGAAAAGCAAACAACATAAAGACTACGGCCGCTTCGGGAAGCGTCCAAAATCAGGATCACGCTTTTCTTTGTAAGCATCGCGACCCTCTTGGGCTTCCTCGGTCATGTAAAATAGAAGCGTTGAGTCCCCCGCCAGTTGTTGAATCCCCGCCAGACCGTCATCGACTGCATTATGTGATGCCTTCAGCATGCGAAGTGCGAGAGGCGACATGGTGAGCATTTGTGATGCTAAGTCGCAAGTCGCAATCTCAAGGTCTTCAAGCGGAACTACTTCGTTGACCAAGCCCCAGTCGTAGGCCTGCTCGGCGCCGTATTGATTACACGTATACCAGACTTCACGCGAGCGCTTTTGTCCGACAATTCGTGCGAGTAGGCCTGATCCGTATCCACCATCGAATGAACCAACTCTGGGACCGGTTTGACCAAAACGCGCATTGTCGGCTGCAACGGTCAGATCACACACCACATGGAGAACATGACCACCACCAATTGAATAGCCGGCAACCATGGCGATTACCGGCTTAGGCAGCCGGCGAATCTGGACCTGAAGGTCAAGAACGTTGAGGCGACCGATTCCTTTATGGGCGACCTCGTCGTCGCCGATGTAGCCATCATTACCGCGAACTACTTGATCGCCTCCGGAGCAAAATGCGAGATCCCCTTGTCCCGTCAAAATAATGACACCGACGCGATCATCGTCACGGGCCGCATTAAAAGCATCACTTAACTCAAAAAGGGTCTGCGGACGAAACGCATTTCGCTTTCCTGGTCGACAAATCGTAATTTTTGCTATTCCTTGATGGGCGCCAGTGCCCAGACTGAAAGTGATATCACTGAAGTCTCCCACGTTTTTCCAATCACACGCCGCGGTGATGGACGAGTGGGTTGGATCGGTCCAGGCTGGCGAATCAGCTGGGGCGACCGGGGGCAGTACATAGCGTTTGCGAGTGTCCATGTGCCGAGATTACCTGCATCTCCTATCCTCGCCTCGTGGCCGACTCACCTATTCGCGTAATTGAACCTACCGAGATCCCTCCCGGTAGTGCTGGAGTCGTGACCGCCTTTAATGCCCTCAGCGAGGCTCTCGCCAACGATCAGGTTTTTGCGCCCATTCCACAGCAAAGCCGTCACTACTCCACGCACCAGATCCAGGCAATCCAAGAAGCGATTAATCCCAACGCGCCGTGCCACGCCGATACGGTCGCGATTCTGACGACTTCAGGGTCAACTGGAAACCCCCGCGGAGTTGAACTCAGTGCCTCCCAGTTGAGTGCGATGAATGACTTTGTAAATTCAGGCGCGGTCATCGGAGTGCGGCTTGATGCACCACCCAGGTGGATTTGCGCGTTGCCCGTTACATCCGTTGGTGGAGTGAATGTTCTGACCCGTTCAATTGCGGCCGGGTCGCCTCCCATCGCACTCGAAAGTATTGCCGGTGGTTCTACTTTTGATCCTGATGAATTCGCGAACTCCGTGGCAAAGATCCGCGATGAACCTGTATTTGTCTCATTGGTGCCAACCCAACTTCGTAGGCTGCTCAACTCACAAAATGGTGCCCGAGCACTACGCCATTGCACGGCCATTTTGATCGGTGGCGGACCAACTCACACCAATGACTTCCTGCAGGCACAGGATCTAGGACTACCTGTGAGCTACACCTACGGCATGACCGAGACTTCCGGTGGATGCGTATTCAGCGGGAAAAGCGGGCCCGGCACCGATTTCACACTTGATCCCGTGGACTCCCGAATCACTCTCCATGGTCCGAGTGTCGCTGTGGGCTATCGACCCATCGCCAAGGGGGATTTCACCGCATTTAACTCAACTTTCACGACCGATGATTTCGGGGTCGTAGATCTGATTGGGCAATTAGAAATTCTCGGCAGGCTTGATGACATTGTTTTGGTCAACGGAGTAAATATCTCTCGAACTGCAATTGGCAAGATCATCGAGGGGAGTTCAGCGGTACAGGGTTGTTACGTGCTTCCCAATCTCACCGCACTGATAGTTGGCTCACCCTTGGAATTTGAGGATGCGTCAGAGAACATTCGTAACCAAATCGCACGAGAGCTCGGACCTATTGCTATCCCCACTTTCCGCGTAGTCACGCAACTCCCGACCTTGCCAAATGGCAAACTGGATCGAGTCACAATCACGAACCTTTACGGTTAGCCCGTGGCCACAACAAGTGAATGGATTCAGGGCGCTCGACCGCGTACACTTCCGGCAGCAATCGCACCCGTGCTGGTGGGAACCGGTATCGCCCAGCATGCTGATTCATTTAATATTGTTCGGGCGCTCTTAGCTTTAGTCGTTGCACTAGCCCTTCAAGCCGGGGTTAACTACTCAAATGACTACAGCGATGGGATCCGCGGGACCGACAGCCAACGCGTGGGCCCGGTGCGCCTGGTGGGTCAGGGGCTTGCTCAAGCCCACCAAGTGAAGCGGGCTGCATTCCTGATGTTCGCATTCGCGATGGTCAGCGGATTAATAGTGGTTCTGCTTACACACGCCTGGTGGCTGCTCCTAGTTGGCGCAGCGAGCGTGGCAGCTGCTTGGTTCTATACCGGCGGATCACGACCATATGGTTATGCCGGTTTTGGCGAATTTTTTGTTTTCATCTTTTTTGGAATCGTGCCAGTCATGGGGACCGCTTATGTGCAAACTCTGGAGCTCACGGTCGGTGCTTTCATTGCTTCCGTCGGCGTGGGCGGACTCGCTTGTTCCATCCTGATCACCAACAACTTGCGTGATATTCCCGGCGACACCGAGCACGGAAAACTCACACTGGCGGTTCGACTCGGCGACGTGCGTACTAGGAAGCTTTACGTTGCTTGCGTAGCTGTGGCTTTCATCGTGCCCGCACTCCTGGTAGTTCCCTTTGGCCCGTGGGCCGCCCTGGGTTACTTGGCCCTGCCCTACGCCGTTGTACCGATTAACCTAGTGCTTCGCGGGGCCCGCGGGCCCGCCCTGATCCCCGTCCTCAAAGCTACCGGGAACGTCCTGCTGGTTTACGGGGTTGTTCTGGGTCTCGGGCTCGCCCTCTAAATAGTCCTCTTTGGCGGCGGCGGCATCAATGCGCTCATTGAGTCTGCGGAAGAATCCAAAAATCGATTGACTCATCGCATCTCGCTGTTTTCCCAGAAAAATAATGCTGAAGATCGCTGAAATGAGAAGCGCCAGCGCTAGAGCCAGCAGCCCCCTGACCGAAGTGAGGAATTGGATGGCGAACCAGATCACGACCACCAGCGCCAATCTGATGGTCGTGTAGGTTACCCACGCCATTGATTTGTTCTTCACCCCCTCAACGCTACCCCGACAAGGTTTGCGATTATGGCGTACCCTTAGATTTTACCAACGGGCAACGTGAGTGGGCAGCAAGGAACAATGCAGGACCGATATTCCACGGATTTGTGAGGAGGGCCATGATCAAGGTAGCTGGAGGTTTAGTAGGAATCGCTTTCTACATTTATTCGATTATCGATGTCCTGCGCAGCGAAAAGAGTCGCACGCGCACGCTCCCGAAATACGTCTGGCTCCTGATCGTGATCGTGTTACCAATTATTGGCGGAGTGATCTGGTTGCTATTAGGACGCCCCTGGCCAGCCGGCGGATTGTCGGGGCGAAAGTCCGAGCCCAGCGCCCCTGACGATGATCCTAAATTCTTGCGCAAGCTCGATGACGACGTGTGGATAGATAAAATGCGTAAACGACGCGAGCAAAACCCCTGATTCGCAGACTTTCTGTGACTTAGCTACATCCCCGCGTAACTATGCAGGCTGTTAATGAAGATATTGACCCCAAAATAGTTGATCAGAAATGATAGCCAACCGACTAATACAATGACTGAGGCTTTCTGGTGTTTCCAACCGGCTGTTGAACGCGCGTGCAAGTACGCAGCGAAGACCACCCAGGTAATGAATGCCCATGTTTCTTTGGGGTCCCATCCCCAATATCTGCCCCAGGCATTTTCAGCCCAAATCGCTCCTGCGACAACAGCAAAAGTCCAGATGGGAAATGAGAAAGAAATAATTCGGTGGGTGAGCCCTTCCAGTTTTTCTCGTGATGGCAGTTGCTTAAACCAGCCTTTGTCTGAGATCAAGGACAGACCTGCGGTTGCAGCTCCCACAGTGAAGGCCCCGCCGCCAATAATCGCCGCAAAGACATGAATGACGAGCCAGTAGGACTTCAATGCCGGAACTAGCTGGGCCGCCTCGGTGTACAACACCGTTACGGCTAAGCCGAGGGTTAACAGGGTCGGGATTGTGACAAAAAGCCCCAGCCATCGCAAATCTCGCCGGGTTGACCACACCAGGAATACCAGCAAGATTCCTAACGCCGAAGTAATCGAAAATTCGTACATATTGCCCCAGGGCACCCGTCCGGCCCACATTCCACGGAGAACGACTCCCACGAGGAGCATTGCCGCTGATAGCCAGGTCAGAGACATGCCAATATTCGCAGCCCGGTGGCCTGGCTCTAGTCGAGTCACTTCGCTGAGCGATTCTTGCAACTTTGATCCACCGGATTCGACTAACACTTTCGCTGACTCCAGTTGGACCTGTGGCTCTTTTCGCCGTCCCGCAGCGAAAGAAATTGAAAATAGTACTGTCGCAATGAACAGGGTAACCATGGCAGCGTAGATGAAATTATTACTTGAATCTGCTAATCCCAAGCTATCCATCAGAGCACTTTCCCTTTCAGTAATTCAACAAGTCGGTCCACCTGCTCTGTTGCATCGTGACCGGACGCTTTGGCGATCCCCGCGACCTCAACCTTAACCCGGCTCCCCGATATGCGCCCGGGAACCTCACCGACCTTGACCCAGATTCGACGACGTTGGACAAACAGACTCATGCTCAGTCCAGCAATTGCCAGGATTGCCGCAATCAAAGCCAATTCCTTGCCCGGGTCGTAGGCGAGCTGAAATGAGGCCCAGCGCTCATAACCGGTGAATTCGATGCTTCCCGCGCCTTCGGGCAACTTCCAGGTCTGCCCAATCCGCAACGGATCGATTCCTAGCTGGGTCATGCCTTCAACGTTGAGGGTGTAAATACTCTGCGGAACACCGTCATCTAAACCAAGATCACCCGCCCAGGCCCCGAAAAAAATAGAAATGTCGTCGGGCGCCGGGAAAGTCGAGTGTGGTCCGCGGATTTCGTCAACTGCCGTAGTTGGTAGGAAGAGTCCGCGAAAACCCAGCTGCGGATCTGCATCAGGAACTTTGATTACCCCTGTTGACGTGAAATTGCCGTCTTGTGGCAGAAATACGACCGCGTCGTCGAGAACTACTACACCCTGTGAATCGCGCACGATTAGCTTCGGTGCATAACCGTGTCCCACCAAAAAGACCTTTGCTGAATCAATTACTAACGGCTGATTAACTTCGACCAAATGCGTAGTTGACCCTGGCTCACCCGGCTGATCCACGACCATGTTTGCTTCAAAAAGCCTTGGTGCCCCTGACTGAGCATTTCCGCGTTCGAATTCAACATTAAAACTCTCAAGAGTGAAAGAAAACTCGGGAAGGTTATCTGCCGAGGAAAGTTTTCCACCACCCCAAGCGTCGTACTGGGTCAAGGTATTGGAGAAACCTTCACCCTCACGAACGATGACATTGCCGCGCCAACCGAAGAGTCCCCCGATCGCAACCCCAACTAAAATCAGGATGAGCGAGAAATGGAAAACCAAATTGCCGGTTTCACGCAGGTACCCCTTTTCGGCTGCAACCCAGTGACCGCCGTGTGTGTCGTGACCCACCACAGTACGCCAGCGTTCCTTTTTGAGAATTGCGCATGCGCCGGCAATGATCACTTCGGGCTCACCCGCAAATTCAAATTCACCTCCACCAAATCGGGAGAGATTCTTGGGTGCAGACGGCGGCGGCCTACGCATCGCTTTCCAATGCAGCCCAAGCCTGGGTAGGACACACCCAATCAGGGAAATGAACAGTAAAATGTACACGGCCGAGTACCACGGCGATCCGAACACGTCAAAGAGCCCCACTGAATCAAAAATTGGCCCGAGCGTTGGGTTGTCTGTGATCCACTGCTCAACCAAGATTGGGTTGGTGCCTCTCTGAGGCAAAATTGAACCGGGAATACTCGCAAGAGCAAGTAAGAACAGCAAAATCAGTGCTGTTTTCATGCTCGTGAGTTGCCGCCACAGCCACCGAAGAAACCCGCGCTGTGAAAGTGGAGGTAATTGAGCGCTCACTACATCACCGTCTCAAACCCTGGTAACGTCACTCGAAGCCAAATGGTGAATTCGGCCCACCCTCCCGTGATCAGGAGTAATCCCACAATCACCAACAAGATGCCACCGATTCGCATAATGGCAAGATTATGCGTCCGCAAAAAATTCAATGCTCGTGCAGTCCGTGAGAAGAATAAACCTAGCAGGATAAAGGGCAGACCCAATCCTAGCGAATAGACCAGGGACAGGAGCGCACCTCGGGCCGCACTTGCTTCGGTAAATGCCAGGCTTTGCACGGCTGCAAGTGTGGGCCCGATACATGGTGTCCAACCAATTCCAAATGCTATGCCCAGAATTGGAGCACCCGCAATACCCCACCTGGGAATATGGTGAAAGCGATATTCTCGTTGTAAGCCCGGGATCAGACCCATGAAGGCGAGACCCATCACAACCACCAGGACTCCAAGAACTCGATTGATCCAATCCGAGTACTCCAACAGGAGCGAACCGAAACCACCAAATAGGGCGCCATAGGAAACAAAAACCACACTAAAACCGAGTACAAAAAGACTGCTTCCCAACAGTACGCGCCCTTTTCGCCCTTGGGTGAGTTCGGCGCCTGTCAATCCGGTGATATAACTGATGTACCCGGGAGCAAGGGGAAGTACGCACGGGCTCAGAAACGCCAGAATCCCTGCCGCAAATGCAATGGGCATTGCAAAGATTAATGAGCCGCTAGTGACGATCGGCCCTATGTTATCCATTTGGCGTTCCAGATTCTTCACGCAGCGGCTCGATCATGGCCCGCAGCGTTGCCGCTGTCACCACTCCCAATGCACGAGCGGCAACCCTTCCTTTTTGGTCGATCACGATCGTTGACGGAATCGCTTGTGGGGGAAGTGAATCATTGAATAGCAACTGAACTCGTCCGTCCGTGTCAACCAATGACGGGTAGGTGACATCGAATTTTCTGATGAAAGCTCGCGCGGCAGCATTTGAGTCTCGTGTGTTTAATCCAATGAATTGCACGCCTTGATTCTCAAATTGTTTTGCGACTTCTTCCAGCGCACCTGCCTCAGCTCGACATGGGGCGCACCAAGAAGCCCACACATTGAGTACCACAATCTGACCGGCGAAATCAACTAGCTCTAAGGTATTTCCCGCGAGATCGACACCGGACGCATTTGGTGCAACTTGACGCTGATCAGGTGGCAGGATTGTGATGGAACCATCACCGGAAACAAAACCTGCATCTGTTGCCGGGTCAGTTGAACAGCCGGTAAGGGTAAGTGCGAATACAACAAATATTGCCGAGGTTGCCCGAGTTAGCGCACGCATATGTAAATGCTAAGCGCCAGCGACCTTGCTGGCCATTTCAAGTAGGTCCCTCGACGGCTCTGAATAAGTAATCGCAACCAACCCCTCGTCGTCGAAAGTCAAAGAAGTCACAGATGCCAAGGTGCATTGACGCGAACGCGGGTCATGCCACAACCTACGGTTCTCCGCAGCAAGCCGAGCAATCCAAATTGGTAGCTGATGGCTCACAAGAACCGCCTCGCGGCCTTTAGCCTGCAAACGCGCCGACTCAATTGCTGCGCTCATTCGAGTAGCCACAATGTCGTAGGGCTCACCCCATGACGGCTTGAAGGGGTTCCACAGGTGGCGCCAGGTCTTGGGCTGCTTAAGAACTCCGTCGCCAACACTCACCCGCTTGCCTTCGAAAATATTTTCGGCTTCGATCAAGTCTGAATTGGTGACGATCTCGACTCCATGATTTTTTGCGATCGGTTCCGCGGTTTGTTGGGCGCGCTCCATCGGCGAGGAAATAACCGTGGCTATATCGCGATTGGCCAGTGCGCTGGCAGCACGATCAGCCATCTTAAGACCAAGATCGCTGAGGAAGTAGCCCGGAAGCCGACCGTAGAGGACTCCCTGCGGGTTGTATACCTCACCATGGCGCAGCAAGTGGACAGTCGTGTGACCCGATACCGACGTCATGATGGCCTACTTCGTGCTCTTGCGCCGCGCGACCGGCCTGCGACGACTTGGCCGCCAGGACACTTCACCACTTTCAAGTGCAGCGTCGCGCAAGCTTTCGGCATGAACGGAGAGTGCATCGACCAAGGCAAGTGGCGTATTGACTTCAGCAAGGACATCCACCCGAAGGCCGTGTTCTGCTGCCGTCTTCGCGGTCTGTGGGCCAATGCAGGCAACAACCGTTGTCGCATGCGGTTTACCGGCGATTCCCACCAGATTTCGAACTGTGCTGCTCGAAGTAAACAGCACCGCATCAAAGCCACCGGTCTTGATAGCTTCGCGGGTGTGAGCGGGTGGCGGTGCTGCGCGAACAGTTCGAAATGCCGTGATGTCTTCAACTTCCCAGCCCAGTTCAATTAAGCCTGCGACTAAAGTGTCGGTTGAAATATCGGCTCGAGGAAGGAAAATTCGATTGATCGGATCGAGGAGGCTGTCGTACGGTGGCCATTCCTCCATCAACGCCGTGGTGTTTTGATCACCCGGTGGAACCAAATCGGGCTTCACTCCAAAATCAATGAGGGCCGCGATCGTTGACGCTCCGACGGCTGCAACCTTCAGCCCAGAGAATGAGCGGGCGTCCAATCCGTATTCCTCGAGTTTCTCCCGAATCGCTCGTACCGCATTAAGGGAGGTGAAGCCAACCCATGCGTAACGGCCAGAAACCAATCCGTTGACTGCACGATCCATCTGCTGCGGGGTCCGTGGAGGCTCCACCGAAATTGTTGCTACTTCACTGGGGACTGCACCATGTGATTTGAGAACCTGCATCATTTCGGCAGTGTTGTCTTGGGTGCGTGGAATGAGTACCCGCCAGCCAACGAGTTCTTTCTTTTCAAACCAGTTGTACTTGTCTCGTTGATCAATTACTTCTCCTACAACCACAAAGCCGGGCCCGGAATCCTTTGAGTTTTTCAGTAGAGCTCCCACTCCGCCGAGGGTAGATACCGTTGTGCGTTGATCAACTGTCGTACCGTTACGAGTGATCGCGATCGGCGTAGCGAGATCGCGCCCTGCTTTTATCAATTTGTCTGCGATTGCGGTCGCTAAATCGCCACCCTTAAGGAAGACGAGGGTCTGACGGGGACTCATTAAAGTTTCCCATTCAATCCCGGGATCCAGGGCGTCAAGAATTCGCACTTCATGGGACTTTCCGCCCGTCAGGTTAAAGCCTGCGAATGCCGGTATGCCGGTGACTTCGCTAACTCCAGGGACAAATTCAAAATTGGCATGTGAACGGCGAAGCACCGAAATCTCGGGGATGAGCGCACCTGAAACCATGGGGTCTCCGAGAACCAAGCGCACAACTAATTCCGATTCGCGCGCGAGCTCTAAAACCAACTTGGCCGCTTCTGCTGGCTCAAGTTCCTGTTCATCTTCGCCCACTGCAACGACTACCTTGTCTGCATTGACATAAGTCGTAGCAATGTGGCTGGCATGTACGTCGGCGACGATCTTGTCTGCCTTTTCCAGTAGGCGAACGGCTCGCATGGTTAACAACTCTGGGTCACCTGGCCCTGCCGCGATGAAAACGATTGAACCCAGCATTGCCTTTTTGCGCGGTGGGGTTGGCGCAACCTCTACCCCTTCAAGAGCTAAATATTTTGGTGCGGTTTTTTTTCCAGCAGTTGCTTCCTTGACTGCGAGCTTATTCGGTGTTGTCACTTGGGCTGCCTCTTTTGTTGGTGATGAACTGGTCTTGGCGGTTTTAGATGTTGGGGTTGTAGGTGTTGGGGATTTCGCATTTGGACTCACGCGATGTCCACCTGGCTAAGTTCCTGCGGGCTCGGTTCAGAGTCCAACTTTTGATCATGGAATGCGAGAATTTGTAGTTCGACGGCTAAATCCACTTTTCGCACTTCTACCTCTTGCGACACTTTAAGGAATACTGGTGCAAAGTTGAGAATGCTCACGAGTCCCGCTTCGATCATGAGGTCGGCGATTTCCTGGGCCGACTCCGCAGGGGTGGTGATTACCCCGATATTTGCATCCTTTTTCGAGACAACTGCCGCTAAATCGCTTATGGGCATGACTGTGAATGATTCCTGGCCGCACAGCAGCGTACTTCCTACCATCTCATGGTCTCGGTCAAAAATTCCCACAATGTGAAAACCTCGGGCGCCAAATGCGCGGTAGGAAGCCAGTGCTCGACCCAGATTTCCCATTCCGACAATCACAATTCCACGCGACTTGGTCACGCCCAGCTCACGCGCGATGTGAAAGGTCAGGTAGGAGACGTTATAGCCGACTCCACGCGTTCCAAATGATCCGAGGTGCGAGAGGTCTTTGCGCAGCTTTGCTGAACTCACCCCACAGGCGGCCGCGAGTTCTTCGCTGGCAATTGTGACAACTCCTTGGGATCCAAAAGTTGACAATACGCGGTGGTAAACGGGCAGCCGGGCAATAGTTGCCGCCGGGATGCCACCGGGTTTACGGCTGGGAACAGTCACTGTTTTTACCTCGGGTTAAAGGGCACGTGGGGTGCGTGTTCCAGTGTGATTGCGGCCTTGTGAAGTGGAGCTACCCCTTGGTGCGCCGGTAAGGATCAGCTTCTCGGTGCACTACGAGGTAACGCCCGGAACTCTATTCAATTGCGTAACCAGATATCAAATATTACCGGACACAATCGTCCGATTATCGAACTGTTGAGCCGAAAGTTTGGTAACCAAACGATCTCGATTGACCCGCCAGAAGTCAAAAGGCTCGCCATCGACCAAGATCACCGGGATTTTTTCCCAATACAGATCAGCTAAATTTGGGTCCTCGGTTATGGACACGACTCGAAATTCTTGACCGAGTTGTTCACACACTTGGGCTACCACTTCGATTGCCTGCTCACACAAGTGACAATCGGGTTTACCCACTACCGTAACGCGCGGCGATCGGGTCACACTTGCTCAATCATTTCGCCGTACACCTCACGCAAACGACCTTTGGCAATTTTCCCAGTTGCAGAACGCGGTAAGTTCCGAACAATCAGGATCTGAGTGGGGCATTTGAATCGTGCAAGTGATTTGGCAACAGCTTCGGAGATGAATTCCACTGTGGCCCCAGATCCCGGTGCCAACACGACAAGCGCGCTCACCCCCTCACCCGTTTCGGCGTCAGGCCGACCCAGAACCGCGGCCTCCGCAATATCGTCGAGTTCTTCAAGGGCCACTTCAACCTCGCGCGGGAAAACATTGAAGCCGTTGACAATTATCAACTCACGTCGCCGATCAACCAAATGCAACGCACCGGTTTCATCTTGGTAACCAATATCTCCCGTGCCAAACCAACCTTGGGAGTCGGGTCCGCCATCGCGGTCAGGCCAGTAACCCAGGAAAACTCCTGGGCCCTTTACCCAGATCTCCCCCGGATCACCAAATTCAGAATCTTCTCCCGAGTCCGCCACAATTCGAATAGCTGTTCCGGAAATTGGTAAACCCACGCAACCTGATCGAGCCCGAGAATCAACGACCGTTGACGCAATGACCGGAGAAGTTTCTGTCATGCCATAACCCTCAAAAATGCGCATGCCAGTGAGCTCCTCAAAACGATTGAAAACTTCCACTGGCAAAGGAGCTCCTCCGCTGGAAAGCAATCGGATCGGGCGCATTGCAGTCGCTACGAAGGGAACTCGCGACCACATCAGGTACATTGCCGGAGCGCCAGCGACCGTTGTGACATGTTCGCGAGAAATCACGTTCAAGGAGTCAACAGCATCAAAGCGGTCAAGAATGACTACCGATGCACCGGCTGCAATTGCCATTGTCAGAACCGTGTTCAACCCATACACGTGAAATAGCGGCAAGACGGCGAGCACCGTGTCTTCAGCACTCACAATTGGTGGGTTACGTAAGTCCAGCAAGGCGGAAACGTTGCTTACCAAATTGGCATGGGTGAGCATGACCCCTTTTGGGTTTCCGTCAGAAGCCGAAGTGAACAGAAGTAAGCCAAGATCGTCGGGTGCAATTTGCGGGAAGCCAATTTGGAAGTCAGATTTGCGAGTCAAGTTCCGGATCGAATCCTTGACCAATTTCCGAATTGACTCACGAGCCGAAGTTATCTCTTCGCACAACATTGCTGGACAAGAATCCGGAACTGAGCCCGCCCCCAGCTCTGCACATTTAGCAGACACCAATAGCATCTTGGCTTGCGATAACTCAAGGATTTCCGTGATCTCCAAAGACGTGTAATTAGGATTCAACGGGATGGGAACCATTCCGGCTCGAACAATGCCGAAATAGGAAACTGCGAACTCAATTGAGTTCTCCATCAAGATAGCAACGCGATCTCCACTGCGCGAAGGGTTTAGCCCCCCCTCTAGTAGCGCAGCTGCCGTCGCGCTCACTCGAGAATCCAAAGCAGAGTAGGAAATGCGCTCACCGGATTCCACTTCAATTAAGGCAATTCGTTCTGGATCATTCAGTGCCGAGTTTCGCAAGAAGTCAGCAACGGTCACCACGCGATTAACCGTCACAGTTTCGCGATCTGAATTTACCGAGTCCACACCCCGAGTTTGCCACATCAGCGGATCTGGGAACACCCGGTGAGTACTCTTTGATCTGTGTCGCCTGAAAAACCTGCCAGGAACGGGAATGTCTTAGAGACCTTCCGCCATTCTGGCCTCGCCTCGGCAGCGGCGGCTCACCATTCGCGGAGCACCGAGCGAGGCGACGGCCTCTCCGCTGCGTTCTTTGACGTTGATAACACGATAATGCGGGGAGCGTCCCTATTCCACTTCGCGGCTGGTCTCGCGAAACTCAAATATTTCTCTGGCCGCGACATTTTTGGCTTCGGCATCAAGCAAATGAAATTTGTACTTTCGGGGTCTGAGAACTTAGAAGATGTGGCGTCAGCCACGGAAGCCGCTCTCGCATTTGTTCAAGGTCGTAGCGTGGAAGAACTGACCCGTTTAAGCGAGATAGTTTTCGATCAAAGAATGGTTGACAAATTGATTCCGGGCACGTTGGCATTGGCTCAGCAACATATTGATGCCGGCGAAGATGTCTGGCTGGTCACTGCAACCCCGGTAGAACTTGCCGACTTGATCGCCCGACGCCTTGGATTAACAGGTGCACTGGGAACGGTCTCCAAAACCGAGAATGGTATCTACACAGGAAAGCTCGATGGATACCCACTGCACGGCTTAGCCAAAGCCGAGGCTGTGCGGGCTCTCGCGAGTAGTGAGCATTACGACCTCAGCGCATGCTATGCCTACTCTGATTCAGCAAATGACATTCCGATGCTGTCAATCGTTGGATTTGCCACCGCCGTGAACCCGGATCCAGACCTGCGCGCCTACGCCAAGAAAATGGACTGGGAGGTCAGTGACTTTCGCAAACGCGCGCAATTGCGCGAAAATGCATTGCCCGTTGCGACTACTGCCGGCGGAATCGCATTCGGCCTCACTGCAGGTTACGCACTGGGTCGAATCGCTCGCGGTTTAAAAAATACTTGAACGCGTGGCTAGCAATTCTCGAATAGTTTGGGTGAGTTCCCCTCTCACGTAATCCGAGCAGGCGAATGCATCCAATGGACTTTCTGACTCCGGTGGTGCAATTGGGGTACCAAATGAAATGGTCCACTTACTGGGAAATGGAATCAGACCCAACGGACCGAGCATCGGGAAAGTAGGGGTCACCGGCAGATAAGGAATGTCAGCCCAATCAAGTAACCCTTCGACGCGCGCGACGAGCGGATACGCCTCTTCAGATCCAATGACCACGGTGGGGATTATGGGGACTTGATTAACCGCAGCCAGGCGAGCGAAACCCGCGCGACCGAATTCCTGCAATTGGTAACGGTGCTCAATTGTCTTACCGACCCCGTTCACCCCTTCGGGCCACACGCCGACCAAGTGGCCGGCCTGAAGCAACTCACTGGCAGTGTCGAAATGAGCAGGATGCACATTCAAATGCGCCATCAATTCCCGCATGGGCTCTTGGAAAAGGAAGTTCGCTCCCAAAAGGTGCAGTGCGCGGGAAGAGTTTCGTTCAAGAGCATGCACGACCATGAGGGCATCGATTGCGAATGCTCCCGCGTGGTTGCCGACGAAAAGCGCCGGCCCTGATGCCGGAATATTTCCCGAGCCTAGGACTTGGGTACGAAACCAGTCGCGATAAATGGGTTCGAGAACGCCGTCAAAGAACCTACGAGCCAAAAGGCTAGGACCTTTAGCCGCGTAATCCGGAGCACTGTACATGACCGTACCGGGGTGCGGGGCTTCGTGGACTACTTCTTGTTTCTGCGCTGGACTCGCGTGCGACGCAACAGTTTGCGGTGCTTCTTCTTAGCCATCCGCTTGCGACGTTTTTTAATTACTGAGCCCATATAACAATTCCCTTAACTTGAAGTCAATTTCGTAAAAGCGATCTCGAGTGTATCGGTGGCCACTCGCAACGTATGTTGGGAGGTTCCTTGGAGACCTTTAGGCGGTTTCTATGATCGAATCGCGTAAATAATCCTGTACCGCCTGTTCAGGCACTCGGAATGAGCGACCGACTCGAACGGCTGGCAATTCACCACTGTGTACCAAGCGGTAGACCGTCATCTTGGACACCCGCATCACGGCGGCAACTTCCGCTACGGTCAGAAAACGTACGTCGCCGAAAGCTGCTGTTGACATGCGGTGCTCCATAATGTGAGACGTTGCGGGAATCACTTCCCTTGAACAGGACTATCGAACAATAGTCGGTAACCCTAGCGTGGCGCGACCCATACCCGAAAAAACTCAAAGTTTCTGGATTGACACGCTAGAACCAGGAGTTAACTTCTGGGTCCAATCCGAAAAATGCCAGCCAAGTTTCCATGATTGCCGAACTAACCGGATGCTCCGCATCAATACTTGGTCAATTAGTTTGGCCCAAGAATTCTGCCCGTCTAAGACGCATTCTCCGCTGGGCATAGGGACCTCAGTCTTTACCAAGTTCCATCGAACGCACAACCCCTGCGGCTAGAGCCGATCTGAGGGCTTCTCCCACGTTTTGTGAATCAAGGACTTCCATGGCGGCTTGGGTCGTTCCACCCGGGGACGTCACCTGCCGCCGCAAATCACCAGCGGAACGCTCAGAGCGTGCCAAAAGTTCCCCTGACCCTCTCAGCGTTGACCGAACTAACTGATCCGCTAAATCCCCATCGAGCCCTAGTTCCTCTGCGCCTTCCTGCAAATACTGCGCGAGGTAGAACAGGTACGCCGGGCCGCTTCCTGACAGTGCACCCACTGCAGCCTGCTGGGATTCAGGGACCACGAATACGTCGCCTACAGCTCCCAAAAGGTCTACGGCAAATGCAATAGAGGCCTCGGAGCTACCGTAGCCACCACTGACACAAGTAACACCCATGTGAATTTGCGAAGGAGTATTTGGCATCGCCTTTATGATTTCCTTGGTCTGCGGGAAACAATTTCCGATAAACTCGGTGGTCACTCCCACCGCGACCGAGATCACGATCGCACCGGGCGCAATAAACGGCGCGAAATCTGCAAGAATTTCCTTGATAATTTTTGGTTTGATTGCAATTACAACAACTTCACATGCGGAAAGAACCTCGCGATCCTCGGTGACCTCAATGCCCAGTGAGCCTTCTAGGTACTGGTATTTCTCCACATCGCGCACTACCGCCACGATGCTGGCGCCTGACCGCGTCCACCCAGAGATCAGTGCCTGCCCCATCGAACCGGACCCGATCACACCAATTCTCTTGACGGAATACATCGTGTTCATCACTTCACTCTGCCATACCGGGCAGCGGTTTTGTTGGATCAAGCAAGTCTTGAACCATTGGCGACACCAATGCGACTAACTGATCTTGGGACACACTCGCAAGCGGCTCGATTTCCAGGAAATACCGGTAGGCAATCACGCCGGTTAAATAGGAACTAATCAGTGCCCCGCGGATTCGAGCATCAGGGATGCCCATCAAAATCAAGGCACGATCAACCACGGTGCTTTGGAAGTAGTCCGAAAGCGGCTTGATCACGGCAAACATGTCAACACCTGTATTCAAGGAACGTCCGGCATTTGCAGCCTTGAGCAGGTCCTCCCGAACCTGCTGATCGGCAACTAACTGAAGTGTTCCCCGCACAAGGCGCTCGCCCATGCCGTGAATTCCTGGGGCGACCAATGCGGGGATCGCTTTCTGTGGATCACTCGGGAAAGACATCGCGGCCGCAAAAAGTGCTTCCTTGTTCGCATACAGGTTGGAGACAACGGTTGGCGCCACCCCTGCCGCCGCCGCAATCGACTTAATCGTGGTTCTTGCGTAGCCGGAATTGAGAAACATGGACCGAGCGACCCCCACGATTCCACCGTCTTCTCGTTTTTCCTCCCGCGCCATGGCCTACTCCTCTCCACTGGAAAACACTCGATGGGGAAACACTTGCCGAACAAAATCAAGGCTGGCCCGCACATCGGAAATGCGTTCGTCACGATCCCTAGCCGACCGAGTCGTAATTTCAGCGATAATATTTCCAGTAAAGCCACTATTTTTAAGGAATTCCAACCCTTCGCGTACCGGCTGGGTTCCCCTGCCTGGCACTAAGTGTTCGTCGGCTGGGGAGTCGGTACCGTCCGCCAAGTGAATGTGGGTCAAGCGCTCGCCAAAATCACGCATCATTTCGATCGGATCAGTTCGTGAAACCGCCGTGTGCGAAAAATCCAAAGTGACATTTTCGTAATCCTGCTTTCTTATGTCCCAGTCGGGAGAATATGCAGGAAACGACCCAGGCCCTGCCCGCCACGGATACATATTTTCAACGGTGAAACCCACTGGCGAGTTCGTGTTGAGTTCAGAGATCCCTTTTTCAAAGTTTTTTGCATACGCACGCTGCCAACGAAATGGCGGGTGTACAACAACAGTCATGGCACCCACCAATTCAGCAACTTCACGGGCTTTGTCCAGTTTTCCCCAAGAGTCTGTCCCCCAGACTCGTTGAGTGACTAACAGGCACGGGGAATGCAATGACAGGATCGGGAGTTGATAGTGCTGAACAAGATTCCGCAGTACCGTAGAATCTTGACTCATGGCGTCCATTCCCACCATTACTTCGACCCCGTCATAACCGGTAAGAGCCGCAAGTTCAAAGGCGGCAGCGGTAGATTCAGGAAACACTGAAGAAGTCGAAAGGCCTATCTTCATGGCGCGTTCATCTCGACCGGCCCCTTGGGCGCGCGCCTCCATCGGTCGGTCACCCGGGTAGCAATCACGACCGCAACAGCGCCGGCTAGCCCTACCCCAATGGAGATAAGGCTATAGCGCTCTGGTCCCAAGGAAAGCGCAAAAATATTTGAGAGCCATGGGATGTACAGCACCGCAATAAACGCTGCTCCCATGAGGCCTACGAGGGCAAGCCTGATCAGATTGAGCGGGCGTGCCGATTCCGCCAGAACTGCAAGTGTCACGATAAATAACGTGATGGTCGCACCTGACTGGGCGTTAAATAGCGGTTCATCAAAATAAAGGGCCACTCCGTAACTCGTGAAAGAAGCAACCGCGGCAATCACGCCGGCCGGGATCGCGAATGACAACACCCTGCGAAAGAATCCAGGCCGAAATCTTTCAACATTTGGCATCAATGCGAGAAAAAAACCAGGAATTCCAATTGTCAATGCACTCACCAATGTTAAGTGGCGCGGTAAAAATGGGAAGGCAACTACGAAGATCACCGTCGCACTACTCACGATCATGGCATAAAAACTTTTAGTTAAGAAAACGTTGGCGACACGTTCAATGTTCACTAACACTTTGCGCCCCTGCGCCACAACGTCGGGCATCATTTCCCACTGGTCATCAAGCAAAACTAATTGGGCCACAGCGCGCGTAGCATCTGAACCAGAACCCATCGCGATTCCAAGATCTGCATTCTTAAGTGCGAGTACGTCGTTAACCCCATCACCCGTCATTGCGACAGTTTTCCCGCGTGCATGCAGGGCATCGATCATATCCCGCTTTTGCGCAGGCGTAACCCGGCCAAACACATGTGTGGTTGCGAGCACTTCGGCTACTTCATCCGTATTTTCGGGCAAATACCGCGCGTCGTACGGGTGATCCGCACCTGGCACGCCGGCCTGCCTGGCAATTGCACCTACCGTCTGCGGATTGTCACCCGAGATCACTTTTACGTTAACACCCTGGCTGAGGAAATATGCGACCGTCTCAGCCGCATCTGCGCGAAGAGTCTGACTGATCACAACGAGCGCTGCGCACTCAACTTCTCCCAGCTTTTCTTCTGAACTCATCCTCGCGGAGCCCTCTACCAACTTTGCGAGCACTAACACTCGAGCACCAGATGCGGCGCTACTGCTCGCGCGCTCCAGCATTTGGGAATCATTCGGAGCAACCATCTCTGGGGCACCCAACACCCACGACACCTGATCAGAAAAAGTTGCGCTCGACCATTTACGGGAACTGGAAAACGGAACCGAATAGCTGACTTGCCAATCTGGGTCGGGGTAACGAGCCTGGATAGCAGCCAGCGTGGGATTCGCATTGGGCTGCGATGCGGCAACCGCACCAAGGGCCACTTCAATTTCCACTAAATCTGATATGCCCAGTGGGATTACATTGTGAACCTGCATTCCGGGCGCAGTGAGAGTCCCGGTCTTATCCACGCATACGGTGTCGACTCGGGCTAAGACTTCCACAGCCGGCAGATCCTGAACAAGTACCCTCCTTCTCGCAAGTTCAATCACAGACACCGCCATTGAGATAGAGGTAAGAAGGACGAGTCCCTCTGGCACCATCGTGACAATGCCAGCGATTGTTCCTCTAATTGCTTCGGGCAGGGGCAACTGTGCCTCGATAAACTGCGAAAGAAAAAGTGTGATTCCCACGGGAAGTAGGAAGTAGGAAACGTATTTGATGAACTTATTGATTGAATCGCGAAGTTCTGATTTCGTAGTTTGAAATTGTGTGGCAACTTCCGTGAGGCCTGCGGCGAATGAATCACGCCCAATCTTCGTTGCGCGCATGTACCCAGCACCGGCAACCACGAAGGAACCACTCATGACCGAATCTCCCACTTGTTTGTCAACCGGATCCGCTTCGCCCGTGAGCAGGCTCTCATCAATTTCTAGACCCTGAGATTTCTCAATTTCTCCGTCAACGACTAACTGACTGCCCGTGCCCAGCACGATCAGATCGCCCAGCACTATATCTCGCGGGGTGAGAACTTGTTCGGATCCATCCCGGCGAACAACTGGTTTCGCTTCACCGATGATCGCAAGCTTTTCCAGGGCGCGAGCAGCGCGGTATTCCTGGATCGTGCCAATCAGAGTATTGGCCACGATGACAAAGCCGAAAAGGGAATCCTGCCAGGGGGCCACGATCAACATGACTACCCACATTGATCCAATTAAGAAGTTGAACCAAGTCAATGTGTTTTCTTTGATAATGCTGGAAAGGCTCCGCGAATTAGCGTCGGGCGCATCATTAATTTGACCGGAAGCGATCCGCTGTTCAACTTCGACCCAGGTAAGCCCAGCAAACGAGTCCGGATCAGCACTTCGTGGGCGCTGAGGGCTCATGACACCACGTTACCTGAACCACAGATCCAGCACCTACTTCACGGTGCCCGTGCTGCATGGGGTACCCAGTGGACCTAGGCTGATGTGGTGCCTGAAGTCCTCCTTGATTTCCCCAGAGCCTGGGTTGAGTTCGTCGACCCATCAGATGACGACCAATTGATCCGCTGCGATCTCACTTGGCTCACTTCCAAGTACAACTGCATTTTCGGCAGAGGCTGTAAAGGCATTGAGGCCGAGCGCCCCGATGCGGGCTGCTGCGCCCACGGCGCTCATTTTTCTGAAAAGAAGGACGAGAAGCGAGTGCGCAAATGGGTTAAGAAACTTACCCCCGATGTGTGGGAGAACTACGAACTTGGACTGGGGAAGAAAGGCTGGACTGAGAAAGAAGATGGCGTCGATAAAACCCGAGTCGTCAAGGGTGCCTGCATTTTCCACAACTCCGAGGGATTTTCCGGTGGCTACGGGTGCGCACTACACCATTTGGCCGAAAAAGAGGGCGTTCATTTCATCGAGACCAAGCCAGACGTCTGCTGGCAGCTTCCACTGCGACGCTCCTATGACAATGTGACCTACGAGGACGGCCGTGAGCGCCAAGTCGTCGTCTTGGGCGAGTACGACCGTCGTGCGTGGGGAGCCGGTGGAGCCGATCTTGATTGGTACTGCACGGGTAACACCGAAGCGCATACTGCGAGCGAACCGGTCTACATCAATTCAAAGGAAGAAATCGTGGCCCTGATTGGGGCACCGGCTTATGAGGAACTTGCTCAGCTGTGCCGGAACCGCGAGGCTGTGATCACAAGTTTTAATCAGCGGGGTAAAAAGTCAGACCCCACGGTCAGAATTGGGCTGTCGATTCATCCGGCTGACCCGCAGGACTAAAACACAGGACTTAACATGGCAAAAAGCACTACGAAAACACCTCAATTTCGCTGCACCGAGTGTGGCTGGGCTACCGGTAAATGGGGTGGGCGCTGCGGTGAATGTCAATCTTGGGGCACAGTAGAAGAGGTCGGTGTGGTTACCGCTACTACTAAAGTAAGGGCAACGACATCGCCCGCACTTGCCATTAATGAGATTGATATTTCTGCAGCACAAGCTCACAGCACCGGGATCGGTGAATTTGATCGGGCACTCGGGGGTGGATTTGTGCCTGGGGCCGTCCTCCTTCTCGCCGGAGAACCAGGGGTTGGCAAATCAACACTGCTCTTGGCTGTGGCAGCCCAGTGGGCGCGGATGGGACACAAGGTCCTTTATCTCACCGGTGAGGAATCTGTCGCCCAAGTTCGACTGCGTGCTGAGCGAATCGATGCCGTCAGCGACTCACTCTTCCTCGCAGCTGAAACCGACCTTGGAGTAGCACTGGGTCACATTGAACACACGAACCCATCACTACTCATTGTTGACTCAGTGCAAACCATCTCAAGCGCCGATGTCGACGGAGTTAGCGGAGGGGTCACTCAGGTCAAGGAAGTTGCCGCATCACTCATTCGGGCAGCCAAGTCGAGGAATATGACCACGGTCCTTGTTGGCCATGTCACAAAAGACGGCAGCGTTGCCGGCCCGCGCGCACTTGAGCACCTCGTTGACGTGGTCTTGCAGTTTGAAGGTGACCGACACGGACCCCTTCGCCTAGTGCGTGCGGTAAAAAATCGTTATGGCCCGGCTGACGAGATCGGCTGCTTCGAATTGACCGAGGATGGCATTCACGGACTCCCTGACCCAAGTGGCCTATTTCTCGGTGACCGAACCCACCCAGTCCCTGGAACATGCGTCACCATCACCGTCGAAGGAAAGCGACCACTGGTGGCTGAAGTTCAGGCACTAATTGCGCCTTCTAGCTCACCCCAACCCCGCCGGGTGACCAGCGGCCTTGACTCTTCTCGGACCGCCATGATGTTGGGGATCTTGGAGCGTCGCGCGGGCCTGTCACTCTCTACCGCGGATTGCTTCGTGGCAACCGTTGGCGGAATGCGCCTACTTGAACCGGCAACTGACCTGGCAACAGCGCTTGCGATCGTCAGTAGCGTGAAGGACATTTCATTACCCAGCGGTCTGGTTGCCATTGGCGAACTTGGACTAGCCGGCGACATTCGCCGGATAACCGGACTTGAGAAGCGGCTAGATGAAGCGGCCCGACTGGGTTTCACCGATGCAATTATTCCCACCGGCACTTCTGTGAAAACTCAGGGAATCGTCACCCATCCTGTGTCCAATATTGCACAAGCAGTAACCGTGATGACCTCACTGACTGCACGCTCGAAGCGTGAAGGTGCGCCGAACCCTTAATTCTTCTTTGTCACAGCAAAAGGAGTCGCTTCACTGAAGACATCGGCGTTGCGACCAATCACCTCATAACGGCCCACCTTGGCCGCCTCGTCAATCTCGGGACATCCTGGCTCGCTCAGTTGACCATTCCACGCGATGGTGGATGCGACTATGTCACCGGGTTCAAGGACCACAACTTTTTTCTTCTTGCTCGGC
>CAJIYV010000164.1 GCA_905181745.1 uncultured Actinomycetes bacterium
TGTGGGAGGGAGCGGAATTTGTTTTGGTGGGCTCAGACCTGGCAGGGATAGCCGCAGTACAAACCGGCGGTGAGCCCTGTGTGGCCGCGTCTTTGGTCAGTTCCCGCAACGGGATCGAACTCTCTGCTTGTGAAGTTAAGGACGGGCAAGCCATTGTTGAAGTGCGAATGCCGGCACCAGAATTACTCGCACGGTTTTCTCATCTTAAATTCCTCGCAGTTACAACTCGGGCTGGGTACTGAGCAGTGTGAGGACCTTAATCGCCCCAGTTTTGCTGAGTGGTTCATTCCCATTTCCACACTTTGGCGACTGGATGCAACCTGGACAGCCAAAATCGCAGGGGCACGCTTGTACCGCCTCGAGGGTTGCATTGATCCAATCGAAAGCATTGTTGAATCCAAACTCGGCGATCCCGGCGCCACCTTGTAATCCGTCGTAAATAAATATCGTGATCTCACCTGTGTCGGGGTGCATTGGTGTGGAAACGCCACCAATGTCCCATCGGTCACAACTGGCAAATAGGGGAAGCATTCCAATGCTCGCATGCTCGGCACCGTGAATTGCGCCAGCAATGTCAGAGTCATCAACATCCGTCTCACTCAGTGGAAAAGTCCACCACACGGCTTTGGTCTTCAGCGATCGCACCGGTAGGTCAAGAAGTACGGCTCCCAGGTTTTCCCCAGTGAAGTGCCTGCGGGTAAATGAAACGGTTTGTGAAGTGACCTCCACTTCACCAAAATGGATTCGAAGGCCCGGAGTCGTTTCGTGGGATAGCTCTTCGCCGGTTACGTGAATATTGCTGATATCGCGTGCAAAGGTTGTGTAATCCACGGGAGTCTCCTCCACTAATGCAACGGCTGCATCAAGGTCAAGCTCATGGACAACAAAGGTCTCCCCTTGGTGCGTGTAGACAGCCCCTTCATGGACAGTCCGGTGTGATGCCGCATTGTCTACGTACCCGCATAGGCGCCCAGTTCCTTGCTCAACTACCCGAACCGTTTCGCTTCCTGTTCCACGAAGGTCAGCAAGTGCACTCGCTGACCGGGCACTTGTCCAGAACCAACCCGCGGGGCGCTTGCGCAACAATCCCTGCTCCACCAAAGTGTGGAGAACCTCTGGTGTGTTGGAAGGGAAATACTGGGATAGATCAACTGTGGTTAACGGGAGTTCTTGAGCAGCGGCGCAGAGGTGTGGGGCCAGTACGTATTCGTTTGAAGGATTGGAGATCGCTACTTCAACTTCGGAATCAAAAAACGTTTCAGGGTGATGGAGCACATAGGTGTCTAGGGGATCTTCTCTCGCGATGAAAATCGCGAGTGCTTCTTGTCCGCTTCGACCCGCGCGTCCGACCTGCTGCCACAGAGATGCTTTGGTTCCTGGCCAGCCCGCGGTAATCACAATGTCGAGCCCGGTAATGTCAATTCCAAGTTCAAGCGCGTTCGTCGCGGCCATCGCTCGAATCTCACCAGACCTCAGATCCTGCTCAAGCTCGCGGCGTTCGTGCGCAAGGTAACCGCCACGATAAGCGCGAACCATGTGTTCGAGATCTGCGGGCTCAAAATCTTGGACGAGTAAGTCTTTAGTTTCCTTGGCTACGTATTCAACCCCGTGCCGCGATCGTGCAAAAGCAACGGCTTGGTCTCCATTTGGGACAATGCGAGCGAGCAGTCGTGCGCTTTCATCGAGTACGCCTCGCCTGGTATCGGTGTTAAGGATTGTTGGCGGCTGCCAGAAAACAAATGTTCGCTGTGGGATCGCCGCTGTGTTCTCTGTGAATGCGGTAGCAGGACGCCCGGTGAGCATTTCTAAACTGAGAGTGGGATTTCCCGAAGTTGCGGAGGCAGCAAGGATTGTGGGCGAAGCCCCGTATTTATTCGCAATTCGCAGCAGCCGTCGAATGATCAGGGCGACATGCGCACCGAAGACACCTTTGTATACGTGTGCTTCATCGATAATCACAAAATTTAGGTGCCGGAAATAATGTGCCCAGTATTTATGCCCGGGCAGAATCGAAAAGTGGAGCATGTCTGGATTGGTAAGAAGGTAGTTGGCATGTTTACGCAACCATTGACGGTCCTCATGGGAAGTGTCGCCGTCGTACACGCCCGCGCGAATCCCATCGATGTTCCAAGTGCTCAAGGTGTCAGATTGATCTGCTGCCAGAGCTTTGGTGGGTGAGAGGTAGAGGACCGTGCCACCGTTGAGTGCTCCCGTTATGGCTGGTGCATTGAAGGCAATTGTTTTGCCAGTTGCAGTTCCGGTGGCAAGAATGGAATCCGCACGATTGTGGGCACTTTCTGCGAAATCGACCTGGTGCTTCCACAAAGATGAGATTCCATCGCGATCCACGGAAGTGCGGAATTGGGGCGAGACCCACCTGGGCCACGGTTCAGTTGTACCGGGATTCTCGGGAATTACTCGAAGATGCACAATTTCTTCACCCGAGTCCATGAGGGAGTGAGGATCAAGGAGCATGGGGACATCTTGCCTTGGGCTGACGACATTGCAATTTTCTGTCAAGGGAGTGCAATGGAACTCGACGTGAGTAGCCGGGTTGGTGGCTCAGGGGCAGGCGTCAACATCCTGAGCTGCTCGGGTAATCTCGATCTTGAAACAGTTGACATCTTCACCGGCGCGGCTCTTCCGCTGCTGGGAACAGACGGAAAGCCGCTAATAATTGATCTTTCTGGAGTCGATTTTATTGATTCAATGGGCTTGAGTGGCCTGATCGCTGCCCTCACACATGCTCGTGAAGCCGAACTCGGACTGGACCTGGTGGTGAACACTGAGCGGGTCTCCCGGTTGCTTTCCCTCACAGGCGTGGACGCCCTGCTGCCGATCCATGAATCTCTACAAGGGGCCTTGGCTTCGAATTAGTCACATTTTCTTGACCTTCCGATTAATACTGATCGCGAATC